>DATAHJ010000211.1:0-10860 GCA_036263275.1 Fibrobacteria bacterium
AAGGATTTTCCGAGTCACGATTGCATCCTCGAGAAGCTCGTGCCCTTCGAGAAGGAGATCAGCGTGGTGGCCGCGCGCGGCCGCGACGGAAGCTTCGCGGCCTACCCGCCCGCGGAGAACGTCCACGTCCGCAACATCCTCGACGTGACGGTGCTGCCCGCCCGCGTGCCCGAGGAATCGGCCCGCAAGGCCGTCGAGATCGCCCGCACGGTGGCGGAAGGGCTCGGGGTCGTCGGCACTTTTTGCGTGGAGTTGTTCGTGCTTGCGAACGGCGAGGTGTGGTTCAACGAGATCGCGCCCCGGCCGCACAACTCCGGCCACGCGACGATCGAGGCGTGCCTTTGCTCGCAGTTCGAACAGCAGGTCCGCGCCCTGTGCGGCCTGCCGCTCGGGCCAACGACCTTGCTGCGCCCCGCGGCGATGGTGAACCTCGTCGGCAATGGCGAAGGCGACCAGTTGCTCGGCGTCGAGAAACTCTTGGCAGAGCCCGATGTGGCCCTCCACCTCTATGGCAAGACGAAGGCGCCCAAGGGCCGCAAGATGGGCCACTTCACGGTGCTTGGCGGCTCCGGCACCAGCGCCGAGGCGCGAGCGCGCGAGCTGCGCGAATTATTGCGGTGGGGCCCTTAAATCTCCGCATCCCGGTAGACGCGTCACCCATGCGTTTCCTCGCGGCCATTTCCGGGATACTGTGCCTCCTCTCCGGCTGCGTGGTCAAAAGCGATCCGGGAATCGGACGGTTCACGGGTGCTCAGACAGGCTGCGCCAATTTCGTCGTCGTCCGGGAAAATCAAGATGGCACCTGGCTCCTGGTCGTCGACGATCACGAGGCCGGAATCGCAGGAGATACGACGTACTCGGAGCAGGTCGGCAAGCCCGGTGGAGCGGAAGTTCGTCTGGAGCGCTATTCTCAGTCCGGCATGGCAAGCACGGTATATTGCAACGACGTGGGTTTATCCGGGGCGAAGCTGCGGGAAAGTCACAATGCCGTGTCCGGAACCCTCAAGGTCAAGGCCTACGGATATCAGGCCGCCAAGAACTTTTTCGAGAGGCGATTTCAAATCGATGTCGAGCTGAACAACGTCCGGTTCGACGACGGACACCGCCTTGATTCCGCGCGCATCGACTCCGTATCCGTCGGCTGGCTGGCCGGCTGATTACAACGCCTTGACGGCCCGGCGCGTTGCTTCCGCCACTCGTCCCAGAACGGCCTCGTCGTGGGCGATCGACAAGAACCCGGCCTCGAATTGGGAAGGGGCGAGGTAGAGCCCCTCCTTCAGGCAGGCCTGGAAGAATTTCCCGTAAAGGGCGGTGTCACAAGCGGTTGCCGAATCATAATCTCGTACCGGACCGCCCGAGAAAAACACCGTCAGCATCGAGCCGACCCGGTTGATGCGGACCGGAACCGGCGATTCGGCGAAGGCGGAACGAAGGTCGCTTTCCCAGCGGTCCGACAGCTTCTCAAGCTTCTCGTAGAACCCGGGCTTCGAGACTTCGGCCAAGGTTGCCATTCCCGCCGCCACGGCCAGGGGATTGCCCGAGAGCGTACCGGCCTGATAAACGGGGCCCTCCGGGCTTAACATATCCATGATGTCCGCGCGGCCGCCGTAGGCTGCCAGCGGCATGCCGCCGCCCACGACCTTGCCCAAGGTCGTAAGGTCCGGCTTGACCCCGTAGCGCCCCTGGGCGCCCTGCAACGAGAGCCGGAACCCGGTCATCACCTCGTCCAGGATCAGCAAGGTGTTCTTGCCGTCGCACAAGCTCCGCAATCCTTCGAGGAAGCCGGGTTCGGGAATCAGCACGCCCATGTTGCCCACGACGGGCTCCGCGATGACGGCCGCGATCGAGTCGCCATGTTCGGCGAACAGCTTCCTGACCGAATCGAGGTCGTTGAACTCCGCGATCAGGGTGTCCTGCGCCGCGCCCTTCGTCACGCCCGGGCTGCTCGGATTGCCGAAGGTCAGCGCGCCGGAACCCGCCTGCACGAGGAAGGAATCCCCGTGGCCGTGGTAGCACCCGCGGAACTTCACGATCTTCTCGCGGCCGGTATACCCGCGCGCGAGGCGCACGGCCGCCATGGTGGCCTCGGTGCCGGAGCAGACCAACCTCACCTTCTCGACGGAAGGAAGCAGCGCGCAGATTCGCTCGGCCATCTCGGTCTCGCCCTCGGTGCAGGCCCCGAAGCTGAGGCCCTTCTCCGCGGCCTTGCGCACGGCCTCCACGGTGGCGGGATGCGCGTGGCCCAGGATCATGGGGCCCCACGAGAGCACGAAGTCGGTGAAGACCTTGCCGTCGACGTCCAGCAGGAAGGGACCGCGGCCCGAGGCGACGAAAACGGGCGAGCCGCCCACCGAGCGGAAGGCGCGCACCGGCGAATTCACGCCGCCGGGAATCACCTTGCGGGCGCGTTCATGTCGTTCGGCATGGGTGGTCATGGGGTATTCTCCGGAGGCTTCATTTTATTCGGTAATGGCGCGTCGCAAGGCTTCGACGAAGCCCGCGTTGTCGGCGGTGGGGCATTGCGCGAACCGGTCCACGCCATACATGCGCAGCGCGCGGGTGGTGCTGGCCCCGATCGAGATCGGCATCGGCCCCTCGCCGAGGGCGAGGTCGCGGCCCTTGCGGGGCGCGGCCGCGAAGAGGTGGTGCACCGCCGAGCCCGAGGCGAAGAGCGCGGCCTTCGCGCCCCGCCAGGCCTCGTCGAGCAGCTCGGCCGAGCCTTCGGGCAGGCGCGGCTCGTAGACGGCCATGTTGTGGACGTCGATGCCGCGCGAAGTGAAGAGGGCGGGCTCCAGGCGGGTCTTGGCCGAGCACGGATGCAAGAGGCGAAGCAGGGGGCTCCCGGGTTCCCGGGCGGGGAACTCGTGCAGGAAGCCGTCGAGCGATGAGACTTCCGGGACAAAGGCGACCTTGACGCCCAGTGATTCGACATCCGGGCGTGAGCGCGAGCCGATCAGGTACCAGGGCTTGGTTTTCCAGGCTTCCGGAATGCCTTCTTCCGCCTCCCGCATCAAAGGCAGGAGGTTGGGCGAAGAAAGCAGGACTCCGTCGTAGAGCGTTTCGGGAAGCTTGCGCAGGATCGCGAGCGCGTCGCGAAACAGCGCGAGCTCGACCAGCGGCACCTCGGCCGGATCGAATCCCGCCGCGCGCAGCGCCTCGCTGAGCGCGGGCGCCTGCTGGCGGGGTCGGGTGTTGATCACGCGCGTCATCGCGATAAGGTTAGAATCTCAGGAATCGCGACCGGCAAGCAGGCCGCGTTCGCGGCAGGCCGCGAGCAGGTCCTCGGCCAGTTCCTCGACCTCCTCGTCCGGATCGTCGGGATCGAGGGTGCGCTCGAGGCGAACCAGCTTGCCGCTTCCCGCGTCGCCCATCACGGCCACGAAGCGGAAACCGCTCCCGGAGGGGTAGGCGTGGGCGGCCATCGGCACGCTGCAGCCGCCGCCGGCGGCCTTCATGAAGATGCGCTCGAGCTCCACGGCCTCGCGCGTCTCGGGATCGTCCAGGCGCTCAAGCGCCTCGACGGCGAACTTGTCGTTCCCGCGGCATTCGAGCGCGAGCGCGGCCTGCCCGATGGCGGGGATCGAGTCGGCGTAGGAGAAGTGATGCGTGACCACCTCGGCGCGGCCGAGGCGGTTGAGTCCCGCCGCGGCCAAAACGATGCCATCCACCTCGCCGCGCTCCAGCTTGGCCAGGCGCGTGTCGACGTTGCCGCGCAGGTTGAGGAATTCGACGTCGGGCCGCAGGGCCTTCAGCTGCAGGATGCGGCGCGGCGAGCCCGTGCCCACGCGCGCTCCGCGCGGAAGGTCGATGAACTTCACGCCGCCCGATCCACCTTTGGAGACGAATGCGTCGCGCGCATCTTCGCGGGGAGGAAATGCGGCGAACACAAGGCTCCCGGGCTGGTCCTCGGGCACGTCCTTCAGCGAGTGCACGGCCGCGTCGATGCGGCCGTCGAGCAGCGCGTTCTGGATTTCCTTGACGAAGGCCCCCAGCACGGGGAACTTGGAGAGCGCGGTGGATTGGTCGGTGTCGCCGGAAGTCTTGATGACCTCGAGTCGCACCGAGAGCCCGGGATTCGCCTTCTCGAGATCCTTCACGATCATGCCGGCTTGGGCCAGCGCCAGGGCGCTGCCGCGACTGCCGAGTACCAAGGTTCTTTTTTCATCCTTCGGCATCGGATTCTCCTTCATCGAGGGCGAAGAATTCCCCCGCGTAATGATTCGCGCGCTGCGCCTGGCCTTGCTCTCCCAGCCGCTTGAGGCCCACCGTGGGCGCGTGGAGGAACTTGTTGAGAAGTCCGCGGCCCAGTGCCTCGAGCTTGGCGCGCACCTCGGGGGGCTGGCCCGCCGCGTGGCGCTCGATTTCCCTCTCGGCCACGCGGGCGTACTTGTCGCGCAGCTTGCGAAGCACGGGCACGGCCTCGAGGCCGCGCGCCCAAGCGGACACGCGGGCGACTTCTTCCTCGACGATGGCCTCGGCGGCCCGGGCGGCCTCGCGCCGCCGGTCGGCATTCTCCTCAACGGCGCTGCGCAGGTCGTCCAGCGTGAAGAGGAAGGTGTTCTCCACCTCTCCGGCTTCGGGGGCGATGTCGGCGGGCGCGGCGATGTCGATCAGGAACAAGGGAACGCCGCGGCGATGGCGCGCGGCCTCGCGCACCATGGGCGCCGTGATCACCGTGCCCGTCGCTCCCGTGGCGGAGATCATGATGTCGCACTCGGCCATGCCGGCGGAAAGCTCGTCGAGCCCGCGCGCCTCGCCGCCGAAGGTCGCAGCGAGCTTTTCGGCCGAGGCCGGCGAGCGGTTGAAGAAGCGGAAGTCGCGCACCCCCGCGCGGTGCAGGTGCTGCGCGGCGAGTTCACCCATCTCCCCGGTGCCCACGAGCCCCGCCGACTTGCCGGCGACGTCGCCGAGCACCTTGCGCGCCAGTTCCACCGCCGCGTAGCTCACGCTCACCGCGCCCTCGTGGATGGCCGTCTCGGCATGGATGCGCTTGCCCGCGTGGAACCCGGCCTGGAAGACGTGGTCGAGCCAGAAGTCGGTCCAGCGGTTCTCCGAGGCCGCCTGGTAGGCGTCCTTCACCTGCCCGAGGATCTGCATCTCGCCCAGCACCATGCTGTCGAGGGAGCCCACCACGCGGAACAGGTGGCGCACCGCCTCGTCGCCGCCGTGAAAGTAACTGTGAGCCCGGAGTTCTTCGGTCGTCACGTCCCGGACCGCGCCCCATGCGGCTTCAAGCGCACCGCGGATCGCATGCGGATCCGCGCCCGCGGGCGCCACCGCATAGATCTCGGAGCGGTTGCAGGTCGAAAGCACCACGGCCTCGCTCGCGAACCCGTTGCCCAAGGCCTTCTCGACGAAGGCCGGCAGTTCGGCGTCGCGAAACAGGAGGCGATCGCGCAACGCGACCGGAGCGGTGCGGTGACTCACCCCGAGGACGAAGACATGCGGACGTTCGCTCAAGCCGGAACCCCGGGCCTATGCCCTGAAAAAGCCGTGCAGCCAAAGGTTGGCGAAGGCCAACGCCGCGACGCCCCAAAGGACGCCGATCGCATGACGGCGTCCGCGCCAGCCGAGGACGCGGCGCGAGGCGGCCACGCCCAGGAAGATGACCAAGGCGACGAAGATGCCGGCCTCCTGGACGGTCATGCCATGCAGTGAATCGCGTCGCACCCACCACGCCCCGATCGCGCTGCTCGCGATCATCAGCAGGGTGCCGAGGAAGGCCCAGACGGCCGTGAGCTTGTCGAGCCGGTCGAGTGGCGGCAGCCGCCGGAAGGTGCGGTCGAAATGCTTCGCCTTCAGCTTGCGATGCTGGGTGAGGTAGAGCGAGGCCAGCACCGCCGCGAGGCCGAAGGCCGCGTACGACGCC
Organism: Fibrobacteria bacterium; assembly: GCA_036263275.1. Classification (GTDB taxonomy): domain Bacteria; phylum Fibrobacterota; class Fibrobacteria; order UBA11236; family UBA11236; genus UBA11236. Next base: position 5,870 of record DATAHJ010000211.1, read on the forward strand.
AGGCTGGCGACGATATGGAAAATGAACCAGGAGCTGCGATAGTCGGGGGAGAGCTCAAGCTCACGGCCAAGGAAGAAGAGGGAGAACGTCGCGCAGAGCGCGGCGGGCAGAATCGTGAACACGCCGAGGCGACGCGTGTCCGCCGACCACTCCGACAGCACGTGCAGGAGAAGCAGCATCCAGCCCAGAAAGAGGAGGGCTTCTCCCTGGGTCCACAGCGGGCAGCGGCGGAAGGTGGCGGCGAGCGCGAAGAGAAGGCCGGAGTGGACGGCGAGTGGCGCGGCCCAGGCCGCCTTGGCGACCGAGACCGGATCGCCGTTTCCCTGCTCCCGGAAAAACGCCCGGCCATAGGCCCATAGCGCCGCCAGGTAAGCCGGCGGCAGAAGCCATTTCAGGATCAGGGCGAGGGTTTCCACGGGTTCCCAAAGATAGGATTCGGGGATCACATCCCCGGCAGGTTCATGCCCTTCGTGACGCCGCCCATGCGGGACTGCGAGTCGGCATCGGCCTTGGCGCGCGCCTCGTTGAAGGCCGCGAGCAGCAGGTCCTCCAGCGCCTCCACGTCTTCGGGATCCACGGCTTCCTTCTTCAGGCGCACCGACTGGACCTCGAACTTTCCATTGATGGCGATCTTCACCAGCCCGCCGCCGGCCTCGGCCTCGTACACGGCGCCCTGCAGTTCCTCCTGCACCTTCGCCATGCGGCCCTGCATCTTCTGCAGGTCCTTCATCATCTTCTGCATGTTCATGTCGTTCCCTTTCTAACGATTAATCGATCAGGCGGCCTTCGAAGACTTCGATCAACTTGCGGACGCCGGGCTCTTCCTCGAGCACCGCCTGGGCGCTCGCGGCCGGATGAATGGTACGGATGGGCGCGGGCGCGGCCCCTTCGCCGCCGACGTCTCCGCCCGAAAACGCCAGCGTGAACTGCGTCCCGGGCGCGAGCCGCCTGGCGAGGAACTCGCGCAGGCTCTTGCGGTTCTCCCCGTCGGAGAGGAACAGGTCGTGATAATGTTCGCCCGCGAAGGTCACCTCGAGCGTGGCCGGCTCCCCATCCTCATGGTCCAGGCGGCTATGCCGCAGCGGGCTGGAGGTGAACGGCTTGTCGAGCGCGTAGTCTTCCACGAGATCGGCCCAGGCCGCGGGCATTTCGGCCAGGATCCATGTTCTTCCCTCGGACGAAGAAACGGAACCCGCGGAAATACCGGACGAAGGAACGCCTCCAAGGTCATCCCCCATGTCGCGTTCTTCATCGTGTTCCGCATCGTCATCCGGAAGTTCCGGCGCAGCGGCGACTTCAGCGACGTCTTCCGGCACATCCGAAAAATCAGGGACAGGAGAGGGTGGGGGAGGTTCGTCTGCCGGCCCCGGCATTTCGCGGGACGCTTCGGGATCGACAGGCTCCTCGAGGGGTTGCTCCCGGCGATCGGGAGGCTTCAGCTCAGGATTTTTTTTTTTGTCGGCCGCGGGCGGCGCTGCGTTCGGGGCGGCCGCGACCGACGGCGCGGGAAGGTGCGCGGGCTCTTGTCCCATCAATTGGGAGAGAGTCACCACGCGGTCGAGCGCGGCCATGCGCGCCAGGCCGAGTTCCACCCACAGGCGCGGGTGCGGCGCGGTCCGGAGGCCCGCCACGAGGTCGGAAACGATCTTGGCGTAGCGCAGGATGTCGCCGTCCTGCAAGTCGCCCGAGAGCGCCTTGACCTGCGCGAAGCGATCGGCGCCCAAGCCCAGCAATTCGGGCGTGACGCCCCGCTGCCGCGCGAACAACAGGTCGCGCAGGTGCTCGCCGAAGCCGATGAGGAATTCCGAAACCTCGAGGCCTTCCTCGTAGACATCGTTGAGGACGGAGAGGCAGCCGCCCGCGTCGTGGCCGACGAGATGGTGGAAGAGGTCGTCGAACATGCGCTCGGCCGGAATGCCGAGCGCCTTGCGCGCCGCGTCCAAGGTCAGCTCGCTGCCCGCGAAGGCGAAGACGCGGTCGAAGAGGCTGAGCGCGTCGCGCATGCTGCCGTCGGCCTTGCGCGCGATCGCCTCCAGCGCCGCGCGCTCGGGCTTCACGCCTTCCTGCGCGCAGATGTACTCCAGCCGTTCCCGGATGGCCGCCTCGGAGATGCGCTTGAAGTCGAAGCGCTGCACGCGCGAGAGGATGGTATGGGGCACCTTGCCCGACTCGGTGGTCGCGAAGATGAACACCACGTGCGGCGGCGGCTCCTCCAGCGTCTTCAGCAGCGCGTTGAACGCCGACTTGGAGAGCATGTGCACTTCGTCGATGATGTAGATCTTGTACTTGCCCTGCATGGGCGCGTAGGCGACCTGCTCGCGGAGCTCGCGGATGTCGTCGACGCTGTTGTTCGAGGCGCCGTCGATCTCAAGCACGTCCATGGACGCGCCGCGGTTCACGGCCACGCAATTCTCGCATTGCTCGCAGGGCGTGGCGGTGGGGCCCTTCAGGCAGTTGAGCGCCTTGGCCAGGATGCGGGCGGAAGTCGTCTTGCCCACGCCGCGCGTTCCCGTGAAGAGGAAGGCGTGGGAAACCCGGTCCGATTCGATGGCGTTGCGCAAGGTGCGCGCGACGTGCTCCTGCCCGACCATCTCGTCGAAGTTCTTGGGCCGCCACTTTCGGGCCATGACGAGGTAGGACATGGGGGGAAATTTAGAAGAAATTCGTCGTAATCGGCTCTTCGTTGAAGGTGGACGGTGGAGGGTAGGAAACACAAAACGAAGGGGTTCGTTTCAGTCCACCCTGACGGGCCCCAGCCCGTCGTGACTTTCCTCTACCGTCCACATTCCACCGTCCCGCACTTCCTCTTCAGCCTTCGTTCTCTTCCGCCTCGTTCAGCATCTCGAGAAGCTTTGCCTGTCCAACGACGTAGCGCTTGCGGCAGAATTCACAGAACAGTTCCGCCTCGGCTCCCTCGAGGAAGAGCGACTCCAGGCCCTCGCGTCCGAGGCTCGACAGGGCGCGCAGCACGCCCTCCTCGCTGCAGGGGCAGAACGGCTCGATCTCGAACTCCTTGTGCACCTTCAACCCGAAGTCCCCGAAGAAGGCCATGAGGCTGTCGAGATCCAACCCTTCCGATCCTTCGCGCCGGTGCGCGGTGAAGTCCACGGCCTTCACGCGCTCTTCCAGGGCCAGGCGGTTCTTCTCGGTGTAGCCGGGGAACATTTCCATCAGGATGCCGCCGGCGTGGCGCAGGCGGCCGGCTTCGGTGTCCCAGGTGGCGGAAACGCGCGCGACCGAGGCGCCCTGCTCGCTCTGGCGCAGGTAGTGGGTGAGGCTCTCCGAGAGGTCGGAGCTTGCCATCTCGACGATGCCCTCGGAGAGGCGGCCGCCGTCCTGGTCGAGCTTGATCACGCGCATCGTTTGCGGCAGGACCATGGGCTCGAAGCTGCCCGTGCGAAGCACTTCCTCGCGCGGGATCATCGCGCGCACCAGCCCGAAGGGCGTGGCGTCGGCGGCGAGGCGGCTGATGTCTCCGGAGAGGGCAAAGCGCAACTGCACGGTGCCCGGCCCCTTGAGGCCCGAGGCGATCAGCAGGGCGCCCGCGGAGGCTTCGCCCAGCAACTGGGCCGCGTATCCGCCGGCTTCGTGCCCCGCCGAAATACTGTTGGCCGCGCGCGTGGCGTCCACCACCACCAGCCGGCATCCGGCCCCGTCGCTTGTCGCGCGCACGATCCGGTCGAGTTTGAGGAAATCCATGGGGAGAAATTTAGAAGAAATGGGTAATGGAAAATGGAAAGCGGGAAATAAACGCAGGCAAAAAAGCGCTCGGGCCATTTCCCACTTTCCATTCCTGTTCTTCGCTACCTTTGCCTCCCATGCCTACTGAAATTTTCCCCTACATTGGCGCCTTCATCGTCGGATTCGGCAAGGCCGGCTTCGCCTCCGGCATCTCGCTCCTCCAGACTCCGCTGATCGCTTACGCCGTCCCCGCGCGCGCGGCCATCGGCATCGTCCTGCCGCTGCTCATTTTCGCGGACCTCCTTGCCGTCGGCGCGTTTTGGCGCAAGTGGGACTTTTCCCTCATCAAGTGGCCGCTCATCGGCTGTGTGCCCGGCATCGCGTTCGGCATCCTGTTCGTCGATGCGGTGTCCGACTCGCTTCTGCGCCGGTCGCTGGGCATCCTGGCGTTGTTCCTGACGACCTTGCTCATTATCCGGGACATCTGGCATCCGTCGAAGAAGTGGGATCCCTCGTGGTGGCAAGGCGCGGCGGTGGGCGCCTTCGCGGGCTTCTGTTCCACGGTGGCGCACGCCGCCGGCCCGATCATGGCATTGTACTTCGTGGCGCAGAAGCTGGAAAAGCGCGTCTTCGTCGCCAGCAGCGCGCTTTTCTTCTTCGCCACAAACTGGATGAAGCTGCCGCCCTACGTGTACAAGGGCGTGGTGGACGGTCCCATCCTGCTCGCGGCGGCGAAGCTCGCCCCGATGGTTCCCCTGGGCGTGGGCGTGGGATGGGTGCTGAACCGCTACATCCCGCAGAAGTATTTCGTTTATGCGGTGTATGTCCTGCTGTTCGTGGCGGGACTCGACCTGACGTTCCGGTAATCTTCGCCACCTGATAGGCCCAATTTGCTTGAATTGGGCGTTCGCGAACGGATTTTGAATATCCGGAAGCAGGTTCGTGCGAAAATCGTGTCACAGCATTATAATAAAGACATGATGCGGAGCATTCTTCTTTCCCTTTTCCTGCTTGCGGGCTTGCCATATGCCGCATCGCTTGATGTCCCATACTTCGGTGGAAAGCAGGAGCAGACCGTCACGGTTCGAACCGTGGCTTCCAACGCTTATTTCTCATATTCCACACTCGATGGGACTTCCATAAATTTTGGAAATGTGCTTTCGGTTCGGCTTCGTCAGGCGGCGCCCGAGGATGGCGGCTCCTCCTTTTGCAAGAGCACCGACTCGGCGGTCGGCAAGATCTTCGTGCAAATTTCCACCGAAGGCGAAGCGCGGCAACTGAAGGACTCGGGAAGCGTTTGGGACGCCTAT
>DATAHJ010000212.1:0-5998 GCA_036263275.1 Fibrobacteria bacterium
AAGGAAACGGCGGACGGCGAGGCCGTGGCCGTGACCGAGCGCCAGCGCGACGCCCTGGCGCGCGCGCGCGACTTCCTGCTCGCGGCCGAGGCGCACTTGAAGGGAAAACCGGCGGTGGAAATCCTCGCCTTCGAGGTGCGCGAGGCCTGCCTCGCGCTTCGCGAGCTTTTGGGCGAAGTCACCGCGGACGACGTGCTGCACCGATTGTTCGCAGGGTTTTGCATCGGGAAGTGAGTCGCCCAAGATTTTTTTGAAAAACTCCGATCCTTTTTCGCGCCGGGAACGTCAAAGTCCCGACACGCGAGGAGGATCCCATGCCGAAAGTTTTTCCGAAGCGCTTCGATCATCTCCCTGTTCCTGAAGATTCGGGACGCGGGGAAGAACGCCGTCCTTGGCGGCACACCGTGCGCCCCAAGTCCGGCCCCCAAAAATCCTTTCGTTCCGGATTCGACATCCTGCGCGACCTGGACCTGTTCTCGCCGGTCTCCGACGGCGAGCTGTCGCGCTTCGCCGCGCTGGGCCGCGAGCGAAGAGTGGAGCGGGGCGATCCTGTGTTTCCGCTCCTGCATGCCGCCTTGCCCTTGGCGCTGATCCTCGAGGGCGAGGCAAGGCTGGCGTGGGGACGCATGCCCGGCGAGCCGCTGATCCGCGCCCTCGAGCCGGGGAACCTCGTCGGCGAGATCGGGATGTTCGACGAGTTCCCCGACGATGGCGTGGCGCGCGCGCTGACGGTGGTGCGATTGATGGAGTGGGATCGCGACGGCGTGCTGGAGGCGCTGCGGCGCTGGCCCGACGTGGCCTTGGGGCTCCTGGGCGGCATGGCGCGCAGCCAACGCGAGCTGCACCGCCGCGTGGCGGGCATCTGTCGCCAACGCGCGCCCCGCAGGCTCGCGCGGGCCCTCACAGGGCTTGTGGAAGACCGCGGGACACGCCAGCGGAATGGCGCGGGCGAAGCCGTGCTGCGCGTGCGCCGCATGCCTTCGCGGGCCCGTCTCGCCGAAATGGCGGGCATGGCGCGGGAAACGGCCTCGCGTCTCCTGCTCGAATGGGAGCACGTGGGGTGGGTGGGTCGCGAGGGCGGCGACCTGCTGGTGCTCGACGAAAAGGCCCTGCGCCGCGAGGCGGGAGAGGCGACGTGACCGCCCCGCGCGTCGCGCCTTCGCGCAAGAATCCCGGAGCCCCGCGCCCCTACGCCCGCCGCCGCCCCGGAAGTAGCTTTACCGCTCCCATCCGGATTTCCGCCATGCAAAACCCCCTTCGCGACATTTCCGGCGTCTCCGTCACGGCCTTGGCCGGGCGCCACGGCACGCCCCTTTTCGTCTACGACCGCGCCACCATCGAGAAGCGCATCTCGGAGCTGAAGTCGTTCGACGTGATCCGCTACGCCCAAAAGGCCTCCTCCAACCTCGCCCTGCTGGCCCTCATGCGGCGGCACGGCGTGGTGGTCGACGCCGTCTCGGCGGGCGAGGTCGAGCGTGCCCTGCGGGCAGGGTTTCGCCCCGAAGGAGACCCCCCCGGCATCGTCTTCACCGCCGACCTGTTCGACGCGGACGCCGTGGAAACGATCCGGACGCACAAGATCGCCGTCAACGTCGGCTCGCCGGACATGATCACGCAGCTCGGAACGTTCTTCCCCGGCGCCCCGGTGACGCTGCGTATCAACCCCGGCTTCGGGCACGGGCACTCGCGCAAGACCAACACCGGCGGCGAGTGGTCGAAGCACGGCATCTGGCATGCGCAGCTCGACGAATGCCTGCGCCTGGGCCGGGAGGCCGGCGTGAAGATCCACGGCCTGCACATGCACATCGGGTCGGGCACGGACTTCGAGCACCTGTCGCAGGTTTGCGGGGCGATGGTGCGCGCGGCGCGCCACGTGGGCCCGGACCTCGAGGTGATCAGCGCGGGCGGCGGCCTCCCCATTCCCTACCGCAAGAACCAGGCGCGCATCGACACCGAGGCCTACTTCACCTTGTGGGACAAGGCCCGCAAGGAGATCGAGCGCGAAGTGGGACATGCGGTGCGGCTCGAGGTGGAGCCCGGTCGATACCTGGTGGCCGAGTCGTGTTCGTTGATCACGCAGATTCGTTCGGTGAAGCGCGTGGACGGCAACCTCTTTTACCTCGTGGACGCGGGCTTCGACACGCTGGTGCGTCCGGCGATGTACGGAGCCTACCATGAGATCTCGATCGTCGCGGCCGACGGCCGCGACCTGGGCCCCGAGCAGGACGTGGTGGTCGCGGGTCCTCTGTGTGAATCCGGCGACGTGTTCACGCAGGAAGAGGGCGGCGTGGTGACCACGCGGCGGCTGCCCGGGGCACGCCCGGGCGATTACCTGGTGCTGCACGATGCGGGCGCCTATGGCGCGGCGATGTCAAGCAATTACAACACCCGCCGCCTCGCGCCCGAGATCCTGATCTCCGAGGGCAAGGACGTCGTCATCCGCGAGCGCCAGAGCTACGACCATATCCTGCAATTCGAGCGAATTCCGCAAGACTTGAAATAAACGAGACCAGAGGGCGCGGGGGAAAGGCGAACATGTCCCCGCTTTTCTCCGAGGGCGCGATATATTGAAGGAGAGGGAAATCTCCCCTGAGTCTCGCGAAAGGTCTCCTCGATGCGCCCTGCTTCCATCCTCGCCGCCTTGGCCACCATGGTGGCCGCGACCCTCGCGGCACATGCCGCGCCGTACCCCACGTCGGTCACGATCCGCAACTATTTCAAGGTGGGCAACGACTCGTTGACCTTCAACCGCCCCGTGCTCGTGAAGCCCTATCCCGGCGAGGACAGCGCCTTCATCGTGCTGCAGCAAAGCGGGCAGATCCTCACCGTGCGCTGGAACGGCACAGCGTGGCGCAAGACGGACAGCGCGTCGATCACCGTGACGGGCGGAACCAGCGGCATCACCGAGCAGGGATTGCTCGGCTTCACCTTCCATCCGCAGTTCGCGAACAATCGCAAGTACTTCATCTACTACATCACGGGAAGCGGAACGACGCAAAGCCCGTTCATCGACCTCCTGGCCGAGCGCACGGCCGGGGTTTCGGGACGGCCCGCCACTTCAGACGCGCAGCGCACCATCCTTCGCATCACCGACCCCTACGACAACCACAACGCGGGCACGCTGGGCTTCGACGGGGAGGGCTACCTCGTGTACGCCATCGGCGACGGGGGCCCGGGCTCCGGCGGCGATCCGCAGAACCGCTCGCAGAATCCCGACTCGCTGCTGGGCAAGTTCATGCGCCTCGACGTGAATTCGCCCGACGCCTATCCTTCCGATACCACGCGCAACTACGCGATTCCCGCCACGAACCCGTACAAGGATAGCGCGGGCTATCGCCCCGAGATCTGGGCCCGCGGCCTGCGCAACCCGTGGAAGTGGAGCTTCCATCCCGTCACGGGAGACATCTGGGTGGGTGACGTGGGCCAGGGAACGTGGGAGGAGATCTCGCGCGTGCCCAAGGGCGGGAACCTCGGGTGGCGGCAACGCGAGGGCGACGCCTGCTTCAGCCCCGCCACGGATTGCCTGAGCGTCGGGCTCCAGTGGCCGGCGCTCACGCTGCCGCGCTCCAGCGCCACCGTCATCACCGGAGGCGTCTTCTTCATCGGAGACGCTTCCTCGCCGTTCAACGGCGCCTACATCTTCGGCGACCACGGCACGCACAAGGTGTGGGCCACGCGCCTGCAGGGGGACACGCTGGTCGACCTGACGGAGATCGGGTCGGTGAACAAGGTCGCATCGTTCGACCGCGACCGCCAGGGTCGCGTGCTGGCCACCACCATCAGCCCCTCGCCCGGTTTCTCGATCAGCTCCAACATCGGGCGCGTGATGGTGCTCGAATCGCCCGACATGCAGCTCGCGCCTGTCTCGATCCGCGCCGCGCGCTACGAGCGGGCGCCCCTCGTCCGCGCGCACGACGTGCTGCGCAACCCCGGCCTTTACGTGTTGCGCGATCTCGAGGGTCGTGAACTCGTGGCGGTTCCCTCGGGCGTATTCTTCGCCGCGCCCAAGTCGCGGCCCGACGCGGCCGTGCTGATCACGAGCGTACGTTAGGGCATAATACCCAAAATCCCCAAGGCCTCTTCGACCAGCCCCCGCGGCAGGCCGAAGAGATCGACGGCCGCCGCGCGGACCTCCGCGGGCGTGAGCTTGCGCATCGCGCCGCTCGCGCCGTCCTCCGCCGTGCGAATCAGCAGGTTGTTCTTCTGCAGGTAATACTGCGTCCCGTCCTTCACGCGGTTCAGGACCGGGTACCGCATCATCGGCCAGTCGTACGAGGCCTCCCAGTGCCGTTGGAACTCCTCGGCATCCACCGGCTCCTTGCGGAAATCGAAACGATGCTTCAATCCTCCCGGCACGCCGCGCGGCCCGGTCCATAAGCGCCACGCGCCTTCGACGTCTTCGACGCGCACGAGGTTGGGCGAAAGGAAGGTTTCCACCGAGAGGCCCGCCGCCGGCAGCGCCAGCGGCTCGAAGATGAGGTAGCCCGGATCGAGCAGCCACGAGCGGCCTTCATGCCGGAAGATCAATCCGCAGTGGACATTGGCCTCGATCCTTTTGTCGGCCATCAGGTAGGCCGTGGAGAATCCGAGCGCCTCCATGCGGCGCTTCAGCCAATGCGTGAGCGCGAAGCACGTGCCGCCGAGCCCCGTGCGCGCATGATCCTCGAGCCAGGAATCGGAGAAGGAAAGGATGCCTTCGAGGTTCCTGCCGGCGGCCTTGCCTTCGTGCCGCGCGACGATCTTGCTCAGGTTCTCGTAGGGAAGCGCGGAGAGTTCGGAAAGCAGGGAGAGGACGGACGAAGGGAACATGGGGAGAATGGAAAGATGAAATGATAAATGATGGAATGATGATTTATTCCGATCGTTTCATCATTTCATCTTTCCATCATTTGCGAAGGATGAGGCCGCGAAGGGCCTTTCTCTCGTCCCGGCCAACGGCGCCGATGACGAAGGGCACCGCGAGGCCTCCGGCCAACAGCCCCCAGCGAAGCCCCCATGTCGTTCCCGGGTGGGCCTGCACCCAGAATCCCGCCGCGAAGCACAGCGCCATCCACGCGAACAGCGGCAACAGGCGCGGCCACTCGAGGTTGATGCGGTAAAGCCCTTGGCTGGTGCGGGTCATCAGCACGGCCATCACCGCGTAGCAGGCCACCGCGGCCCATACCGCGCCCCACAGGCCGAGGCGCGGCGTCCACCACAGGCTCGCCAATACGGTCACGACGGCCCCCGCGCCGTTGACCCACGCGAGGAGGCCCGTGCGCTTTTCGATGTACACGCCCAGCGTGAAGTGCACGCACCACGCCTGCAGCGCGTAGGCCAAAAGCACGCCGGGCACGATGGGCAGGCCCGGCCAGAAGGCCGGCGCGATCAGCGGCCGCCCCGCCACGGGCAGGGCCGCGAGCTTGTCGAGGAAGAGCATCAGCGCGAGGCCGCAGGCCCCGATGAACAGCAGCAGCGCGCGCAGCACGCGCCCGAAGAGCGCGGGCGCGTCGGGGTCGCGGTGGTGGCGGAGGAAGAACGGCTGCCACGCGAGGCGATACATCTGCACGAGCAGGAGGCCGAACACGCCCAGCTTCCAGGAGGCGGAAAAGACTCCCGTCAGATGCAACACGTCCCAGCCCGTGCCCGGATAAAGCCGCTGCACGTCCGCCGTCGACAAGCGGCTGAGGAAGAGACGCCCTGCCATTTCGTTGACGATGCCGTAGAGCCCGGCGGGCACAAAGGGCAGGCCGAAGGCGAGCAGCGCCCGCACGCGCGCGGAATCCCACGCGGCGCGTAAGTTGCCGATGAACAGCGGCGTGAGCAGGAGGAGCGTGGAGGCGCTGGCGAGCACGTTGGCGAGGAAGACGCCCTCGAGCCCGCGCTTGAGCCAAAGGACGAAGACGAGGTTGCCCGCGATGTTGACGATCACGTTGACGAGGCGAACGCCGGCGAACGCCAGCGCCTTCCGCTTCCAGCGCAGGTGCGCCATGGGCACCACGGAGAGCGCGTCGAGCGC
>DATAHJ010000213.1:0-1865 GCA_036263275.1 Fibrobacteria bacterium
CGTCGCGACGCACCATTTCATCCGCCAGGGCGTGTTCACGCCGACCCTAAAGGTGGCCGAAGCGCTCTTGGGCGACCGCGAAGACCTGATCCACAAGGCGAGCGGCTGGATGCTGCGTGAGATGGGCAAGAAAGACCTCGCTCCGCTGCGCGAGTTTCTCGATGCGCACGCGGCGACGATGCCGCGCACGATGCTCCGCTATGCGCTGGAGAGGATGACGGAGAAGGAGCGCAAGCGATACATGGCGATGAAGGCGCGTCTTTAGTACAATCCCCCCATGTGCTTTTCGGCCTCGGCTTCCTTCGTCGCGAGCGGCGGGCTGACAGTGCTCGGCGCGGCCACGTTCGTGGCGGCGCGCAAGAAGGACAAGGTCCTCGTCGCGATCCCGATCCTGTTCGGCATCCAGCAATGCTTCGAGGGCATCCAGTGGCTGTATCTCGAGCGCGGGTCGTCCTCGCTGTGGGCCGGGTACGGCTTCCTCTTCTTCGCCCTCCTCGTATGGCCCTTCTACGTTCCCGCCTTCGTGTGGCTGCTCGACAAGCCGCGCCGCCCGCTGCTGCGATGGTTCGTGATCGCGGGCGCCCTCGTCTCGCTCTACTTCCTCGGCCTGCTCGCATTCTCGCCGTTGCATATCCGCGAGCGCGGCAATTGCGTCGCCTATGCTTTTCATTATCCCGACAAGTGGGTGGTGCTTCCGTACCTGGCCGTCGTGCTGGGCGCGCTCTTCGTCTCGAGCCGCGTGATCTTCCGCTGGTTCGGCGTCGCCATCTTCGCGATGGCGGTCCTGGCGTGGCGGCTGTACGAGACCAACTTCATCTCCGTGTGGTGCTTCTTCGCGGCGGCGGTCAGCTCCCTGTTTTTCATTTTCGTGCAGCGTCGCCGGTCCCGGCGGGGGCATTGAAACCCCGAAGAAACGCGAAAAATCCGCTTGAAATCGCAGAAAACCCCCAAAATCCCCTTCCCGAAACTTTTTTCAGGAATTTCCTTGACGCCCGGGAAATCGCTATCTACCTATACCCCATAGGAAAACTTGGGTAATGCTTTCGAAGAAAACCAAGTACGCGCTCAAGGCGTTGCAATACCTGGCCCGGGCCAAAGACCGGGGCCCGGTGCTGATCGCCGAGATCGCGGAGCAGGAGCGGATTCCGCAGAAGTTCCTGGAGGCCATCCTCCTCGAGCTGAAGAAGGAAGGCTTCCTCGAAAGCCGGAAGGGCAAGGGCGGGGGATACTTCCTCGCCCGTCCGCCCGAGGGTGTGACGCTGGGCGCGGTGGTGCGCAAGATGGAAGGGCCTCTGGCGCTTCTCCCTTGCGTGAGCCAGACGGCCTACCGCCGCTGCGACGAATGCGTGGATGAAAGAACTTGCGGACTGAGGATGACGATGAAGGACGTGCGCGACAGGACCTCGGAGATTCTCGACAGCACGACGCTGGCCGACGTCGAGTCCCGCGTGCGCCAGGCCGCCGCGGCCGCGCGGGCCGGCGCGGTCGAGTACGAGATCTGAGACGGAATATTTTTTTCGGCATTAGTCCACTTTGTTGATAGGATAGATTGACATGAGCGAGACGCAACAACGCGAGAACTGGGAGCAGGCGGTCCAAGAGGCCATCCGCTCCCTGCGCTTCGGTTCGGTGGTGGTCGTGGTCCACGAGGGCAAGGTCACCCAGATCGAGAAGCGCGAGAAAATCCGTCCGGAAGACCGCGCCGGGCAAACGAAAGCGTCCAACCCATCGCCGACCCATAACGGGAGGCCGGAATAACATCACGAGCCGGCCGCGCGATCGGATCACCGAAGCGCCCCCGGAGCCCGCGACGCGGGAACACGAAAGAACGGAACGACATCATGAACATCCGGAACATCCAACAT
>DATAHJ010000214.1:0-2929 GCA_036263275.1 Fibrobacteria bacterium
GACGCGGCCGGGATCGCTCAAGGGAGCGTCGGGCGGCACGTCGGTCGGGTTCTCCGGCGGGTCCTCGGGAGGATCGTTGTCGGGAACTCGCCCCGGAAGCTTTGTCGGGAAGGGTTCGGGGGGGAAATCGTCGGAATCCTCGCCGGGTTTGCGCGAGGCCTTCTGGGCACGGGTTTTCAAATCGGGAAACGTCATGGATGGCTCCTGGGTACCTTCGCAATAAGCGCAAAGGGCCGCGGCGCGTGCATGGGGTCAAGCACGTAGGGCATGAAAAAAGGCCCGCCGATACGGCGAGCCTGATTACGATCAAATGCGACGAGACCGCCGCGGCTACGCTCCCGGCGGGTTCCTTCGCGACCAGCGCATCCAACGCGAACCCAGGATGCGTTCCCGCGCGATGCGCATCGGCTCCAGGTACACCACGTTCCGGAAGCCCATCAGCACGCAGATCAGGATCAACGCCGCGGCCGCCAAAAGCATCACGTCGGCCGGGCCGCCCATCTTGACGCCCATCGCCATGGACGCGATCCACGAGACGATCAGCACCATCGCCACGATCCACAGCACCCAAGCCGTCGTCGAATGCGAATGCCGGGGCGCGCGGGCGTGCGCCTCCTCGGGAGTCCAGTTCACCTTCACCTTCGTCATGGCACCCTCCTTGTTTCGGGCAGGGGCCTGCAAGCCAAGCCTGCCCGTCTGATTTTAATCTACGGGGAACGGCGGGGGAGGATGGTTCGGCGAGGGTCAAATAGCTGCGGAATCACGAAACGAATGGTTACGCCGTTTCTGCGGCATGTGCGGATATTTCTTTTGATATCAATGGGTTAGGGGCAGAACTCAACGCAAGTTGTCGGTTGTCGCCAGGCTCCGCAGCCTGCCCTTCGCCGTTGTCGGAAAACGCAACCCCCTTGTTTTGTGTTTCCCCGACAACGGACAACTGACAACCTCACTTCCCCCCTCGAAAGAACTAAATTTCCCCCGGTTTTGCCTTTTTTTACACGATTTTCCGGACGGAATGCCCTGATGCCCAAGCGCCAAGACCTCAAGACCATCATGCTCATCGGCAGCGGCCCCATCGTCATCGGCCAGGCCTGCGAGTTCGACTACTCCGGCACCCAGGCCTGCAAGGCCCTCCGCGAGGAAGGTTACCGCGTCGTCCTCATCAACAGCAACCCCGCCACCATCATGACCGATCCCGGGACGGCCGACGCCACGTACGTCGAGCCCCTCACCTGGGAGATGTGCGAAAAGATCATCGCCAAGGAAAAGCCCGATGCGCTCCTGCCCACGCTGGGCGGACAGACGGGCCTGAACCTCGCGGTGGAGCTCGCCGAGCGCGGCATCCTCGAGAAGTACGGCGTCGAAATGATCGGCGCGGATTTAAAGGCCATCAAGAAGGCCGAATCCCGGAGCCAATTTAAAGTCGCGATGGAAAGCATCGGCATCGAGTCGGCCCTCAGCGCCGTGGTGCGCACCATGCCCGAAGCCCGCGCGGCCAAGGCGAAGATGGGCTTGCCCCTCGTGATCCGCCCCGCGTTCACGCTGGGCGGAGCGGGCGGCGGCTTCGCGTACACCGAGGAAGAGTTCGAGCGCATCGCGGCGCTGGGCCTCGCGCTCAGCCCCATCTCCGAAATCCTCGTCGAGGAAAGCCTCGTCGGGTGGAAGGAATACGAGATGGAGGTGATGCGCGACAAGAAGGACAACGTCGTCATCATCTGCAGCATTGAGAACCTCGACGCCATGGGCATCCACACCGGCGACTCGGTGACCATCGCCCCCGCGCAGACGCTGACGGACAAGGAATACCAGCGGATGCGCGACGCGAGCATCGCGTGCATCCGCGAGATCGGCGTCGAGACCGGCGGCAGCAATGTCCAGTTTGCCGTCAACCCGAAGGACGGGCGCATGATCATCATCGAGATGAATCCGCGCGTCTCCCGCTCCTCGGCCCTCGCCTCTAAGGCCACCGGATTCCCCATCGCGAAGATCGCGGCCAAGCTGGCCGTGGGCTACACGCTGGACGAGCTCAAGAACGACATCACCAAGGTGACGCCGGCGTGCTTCGAGCCCACCATCGACTACGTGGTCACCAAGGTGCCCCGCTTCACCTTCGAGAAGTTCCCGCAGGCCGAGCCCGTGCTCGGCACGCAGATGAAATCGGTGGGCTAGGCCATGGCCATCGGCCGCACCTTCAAGGAGTCGCTGCAGAAGGCGCTGCGCTCGCTCGAGATCGACCGCTACGGCCTCGGCGCCGACGGCAAGAAGGAAATCCCCGACTCCGAGATCGAGAAGAACCTCGACTTCAAGAAGCCCGGCATCAACCGCCTCTTCTCCGTGAAGCGCGCGTTCGAGCTGGGCTGGAGCCTCGAGAAGATCCACGAAGTCTCCCGCATCGACGCCTGGTTCCTGAACCACATCAAAGACTTGGTGGAATTCGAAAAGGCGGAAATCAGGGGGCGTTCCTTGGAGTCGCTCGATGTTCGCGTTCTTCGGAAGGCGAAGCAGTGGGGTTACTCCGACGTCCAATTGGCTTTCATGACGGGCACGACGGAGCAGGCCGTGCGCGCGCGGCGCGCGGAGCTCAAGGTCACGCCCGTGTTCAAGACCGTGGACACCTGCGCCGCCGAGTTCAAGGCGTTTACGCCGTACCACTACTCGGCCTATGACGAGGAGAACGAATCGATCCCGACCGACCGGAAGAAGGTCATCATCGTGGGCGGCGGGCCGAACAGAATCGGCCAGGGAATTGAATTCGACTACGCCTGCTGCCAAGCCGCCTTTGCCTTGCAGGAGGAGGGGGTGGAGGCCATCATGGTCAACTCCAATCCCGAAACCGTGTCGACCGACTACGACACGTCCGACAAGCTGTACTTCGAGCCGCTCACGCGCGAGGACATCCTCAACATCGTCGAGCTCGAGCAGCCGGACG
>DATAHJ010000215.1:0-5357 GCA_036263275.1 Fibrobacteria bacterium
GAAGATGCCGGCGAAGCAGCGCCAGCAGTGGATCTGGGACAAGATCATCTACGCGAACCCGACGAAGCCGACGGACACGCTCGAGCAGCTCAACAAGTACAAGCCGCTCGTCACCTTCGACAACCTCGAGGAGATCCACAAGATCAAGAAGCACGCGCCGGACGCGGGCCTGTGCCTGCGCCTCAAGGTGCCCAACACCGGCGCGATGGTGGAACTCTCGTCCAAGTTCGGCGCGCTGCCGGGCGAGGCCGTCGACCTCATCCTCGCGGCGGACAAGCTCGGCCTCACCGTCGAGGGCATCAGTTTCCACGTCGGCAGCCAGACGACGAACTTCGAGAACTACGTCCAGGCGCTGAATCTCACCGCCAACATTTTCCAGGAAGCCCGCGATCGCGGCTACACGAAGATGAACCTGCTCGACATCGGCGGCGGCTTCCCGGCGCCGTATGATTCCTCGGTGCGCCCGTTCCCCGAGCTGGCCAAGGTGATCAACACCGAGCTCGACCGTCTTTTCCCGAAGGACATCCAGGTGCTCGCCGAACCCGGCCGCTTCCTCGCGGCCGTCACCGGCACGAGCGTTTCGTCCGTCATCGGCAAGGTCACGCGCGAGGGCAAGACGAGCTACTATATCAACGATGGCGTGTACCACACGTATTCGGGCGTGATCTTCGATCACTGCAAGTACCCGGTGATGGCTTTCAAGAAGGGTCCGACGAGCCTGAGCTCGGTTTTCGGCCCGACCTGCGATGCCCTCGACGTGGTCTCGATGGCGGAGAACCTGCCGAACCTCGAGCGCGGCGACCTGGTCTATAGCGTCAACATTGGCGCCTACAGCCACGCGTCGGCGACCTACTTCAACGGCTTCCCGCCGGCGAAGGTCGTGCACGAGAATCTGTAAGACATGAACATTCCCGATCTGATCGCGAAGGCGAAGGTCCTCCACGAGGCTCTGCCTTACATCCAGGATTTCCGCGGCTCCACGTTCGTCGTCAAATACGGCGGCAGTTTCATGGACGACCCGGACCCGACGGTGCGCAAGCGCGTCGCCACGGATATCGCGTTCCTCGCGGCGGTCGGCATCAACGTCGTCGTGGTGCACGGCGGCGGCAAGGCCATCAGCCGCGCGATGGACGGCGCAGGCCTGAAACCGAATTTTATCAACGGCCTGCGCGTTACCGACGAAGCGACCATCGCCATCGTGAAGAAGACACTCGATGAGGTCGTGAACAAGGACGTGTGCGACACGCTGGTGGCCGTCCGCGCCAACCCGAAGGGCATGCCCGGCGACAGCGTGATCGTCTGCGAAAAGCTCAAGGTCGATGATGACGGCAAGCCGACCGACCTCGGTTACGTTGGCGATGTTACCGAGATCAAGGTGAAGCTCATCAAGAAGGAGATCGCCGAGGGCTTCATGCCCGTGATTTCGCCGGTCGCCGAAGGCCTCGATGGCAAACCCTACAACGTGAACGCCGACGTTGCCGCCGGCCGCGTTGCGAGTGCGTTGCGCGCCCGCCGACTCGTCTACATGAGCGACGTCCCCGGCCTGCTCGAGGATTACCACAATCCGGATTCCCTGATTTCGACCGTGAAGGTCAGCGACGTCGAAGGCCTGAAGAAGCGCGGCGTCATCGACAAGGGCATGCGCCCGAAAGTGCAGAGCGCCGTGCGCGCGCTGCAGGATGGCGTGCAGCGCGTCCACCTGATCGACGGCCGCATGCCGCACAGCCTTCTGCTCGAGATTTTCACCGACAAAGGTGTAGGTACGGAAATTGTGCACGGCTGAACCGGCGCGCCCGCCCACTGCGGGCGTGCATTCGGTGCGGGTTTTCGTAGGCTCCCGTCCTTCCTTTTTACATGTCGCAGCCTTCCATCGTCCGTACCAACACCGCCGAGCTTTATGATGCCTATGTCATGAAGAACTACGGCCGTGCGCCGCTGACGCTGGTGCGCGGACACGGCGTCTCGGTGTGGGACGACACCGGCAAGGAATATCTCGATTTCACCTCGGGCGTGGCGGTCGCCGCGCTGGGGCACTGCCATCCGACGTGGGTGGAGGCGATCCGGCGCCAGGCCGGCGAACTGATCCACGTCAGCAACCTCTTCCGTCATCCCAACCAGGGTGAGCTCGCGCGGCGCATCGTCGGCTACGCCGGCCCGGGGCGCGTCTTCTTCTGCAACAGCGGCACCGAGGCCAACGAAGGCCTGATCAAGCTCGCGCGCCTGCATGGCATGCGGAAATGCGGCGAGGAGGGGAAATGCATCAAGATCATCGGCGCGAAGCACGCCTTTCACGGGCGCACCTTCGGCGGCATGAGCGCCACGCCGCAGGAAAAGATCCAGAAAGGGTTTCGCCCGCTGGTACCCGGTTTCGTGTTCGGCGAGCTGAACAACCTGCAGAGCTTCGCGGACCTGATCGACGAGAACACCGCGGCGATCTTCGTGGAGACGATCCAGGGCGAGGGCGGGGTCACGCCCTGCACGGATGAATTCCTCTGGGGCCTGCGCCAGCTGTGCGACCAGCACAACCTGCTGCTGATGCTCGACGAGGTGCAGTGCGGCGTGGGCCGGACAGGCACCTTCTACGCTTTCCAGCAGTCGGGCATCCGCGCCGATGCCGTCGGCATGGCCAAGGGCATCGCGGGCGGCTACCCCATGGGCGCGATCTGGGCGGCCGAAAAGCACGCCGACCTGTTCACGCCCGGCAGCCATGGTTCCACCTTCGGCGGCACGCCGCTCGCCTGTGCGGCGGCGCTCGCGGTGCTGAACGTGCTGGAGCGGGACAACCTGCTGGAGAAGGTCCGCAGCAACGGCGCCGCGTGGAAGGCCGAATTGGAGAAGCTGATCGGGGAGTTTCCCGCCCGGGTGAAAGCCGTCACAGGTCGCGGCTACATGATCGGCCTGATCGTCGAAGGCGAATTGCCGCCGTACACCGCGGCGCTGCGCGAAGCCGGGCTGCTCGCGCCCACGGCGGGCACCAGCACGATCCGGTTGCTGCCGCCGCTCATCGCGACGCCGGCGGATCTGGCGAAGGCGACGGCGATCATTCGCAGCGTGCTCGCCGCCAAAAAATGACAGGGCGCGCCATGCAGCATTTTCTCAAAGAAACGGATTTTTCCCGCAAGGAAGTGGCGGAGATCTTCGCGCTGGCCCGCCAATTGAAGCGCACGCGGGGCAAGCACGCGAAGCTGCTCGCCGGCCAGACGTGGGCCATGATTTTCGCCAAGTCGAGCACGCGCACCCGCGTGTCCTTCGAGGTCGCGATCCACGAGCTGGGCGGCAATCCGCTTTTCCTCAACACGAACGACATCCAGATCGGACGCGGTGAGACGATCTCCGACACCGCCAGGGTGCTGTCGCGTTTTGTGCACGGGCTCATCGTGCGCACCTACGCGCAGTCGGACCTCGAGGAACTGGCGCAGCACGGCGGCCTGCCGGTGATCAATGCCCTGACCGACTACCTGCATCCCTGCCAGATCTACACCGATGCCTTCACCGCGGCCGAGCGGTGGGCCGGCCCGAGGGGCGACCTGCTGGCGGCACTCAAGGGCCGCAAGATCGCCTTCTTGGGCGACACCCGCTTCAACATGGCCAATTCGTGGATCCTCGGCGCGCACCTTTTCGGCATGAAGGTCATGCTGGCCGGGCCGCGGAACTACGTGCCCGGCGACACGATCGTGGCCGAGGCCATGAAGACGGGCGCGGAATTCGATTTCACCACCGACCCGCGCGAAGCGGTCGAGGACGCCGACATCGTCTACACCGATGTCTGGACAAGCATGGGCCAGGAGAGGGAGAAGGCGAAGCGGCACAAGCTGCTCATGCCCTACCAGGTGAACGAAAAACTTTTCGCCCTGGCGAAGAAGGATGCGTTCTTCATGCACTGCCTGCCGGCGCATGCGGGCGAGGAAGTGACGCAGGGCGTTCTCGATAACCCGCGGTGCATCATCTTCGACGAGGCGGAAAACCGCCTCCACGTGCAGAAGGCGATCCTGGCCCGCCTCGCGGGCGGTCGCCGCCGCTGACCCGTTACGGGTTAAACTCCAGAATGTAGCTCACCCGCGCCGGCGAGCTGGAGATCTTCTGGAAGAAGCCGGTGCTCAGGTTGCCATCGTCGAGCTTGGCATCGATTTCCAGCAACTGTTCGTCCGTGACCGTCGCGCCGGAGATGGAGACGCCCGCGAGGAATTCGGCCCGGTTTACGTCCCAGTTCCAACGCCCGCCAATGGATGTGGCCGGGGCCTTCCAGGTGTCTTCCTTGAAGTCCTTGCTCATGCCGGTCGGCACGACGCCGGCACCGGCGTTGGGCGGCCAGCCGCCGTTCTGCGAGTTGTAGACCTCGAAGGCCTGGGCGAAGATGCGAAAATCGTTTATCGCGCGCGAATTTTGGGAGGCGCGTTGCGAGCGCTGGAAGGCCGGGAGCGCCAGGGCGGCCAGGAGGCCGATGATCACCACGACAACCATGATTTCGACCAGCGTGAATCCGCGGGAGGCAGCATGGCTGAGCCGATGGGAGGCGTTGCGCATGGGTGTGGGGGGAGCTGGGCCGAGCATCGCCTGTGACGGGGCAAAAGCAACATTGCTGACGGTGCCTCGCGGGTAATACGCGATTTTTACTTTGCCCGCGGGGAGGGTGGTCGCCAACACTGCCCCTCCAATATGAAGATCGTTCTCGCATACTCGGGCGGCCTAGACACTTCGGTTATCGTCAAGTGGCTGAAGGAAACCTACGACGCGGAAATCGTCACATTTGCCGCGGACATCGGCCAGGAGGAGGAGCTCAAGGGCCTGCCCGCCAAGGCGAGGAAGACGGGCGCATCCAAGCACTACACCCTCGATCTCGTCGAGGAGTTCGCCCGTGACTTCATCTACCCGATGGTGCGCGCCAACGCGATTTATGAGGGCCAGTATTACCTCGGCACCTCGATCGCCCGGCCGCTGATTGCCAAGGCGCAGGTCGAGATCGCGAAGCGGGAAAAGGCCGACACCGTCGCCCACGGCGCCACCGGCAAGGGCAACGACCAGTGCCGCTTCGAACTTACCTACATGGCGCTCGACCCGCGGCTCACGATCCTGGCGCCGTGGAAGATTGAGGAATTCCGCGAGGAATTCCCGGGCCGCGCCGAGATGATCGAGTACTGCCGCACGCACCAGATCCCGGTCGAGGCTTCGCTCAAGAAGCCGTATTCGATGGATCGCAACCTGCTCCATATTTCCTACGAGGCGGGCATCCTCGAGGATCCATGGTTCGACCCGACCACGAAAGCGAACAAGGGCATGTTCAAACTTTCCGTTTCGCCCGAGGACGCGCCGGACAAAGCCGAGTACGTCGAACTTGATTTCGAACAGGGCAACTGCGT
>DATAHJ010000216.1:0-8113 GCA_036263275.1 Fibrobacteria bacterium
GAGATGGTGATGCCGGGCGACAACATCTCCTGCGAGGTGGAACTGATCGCGACGATCGCCATGGCCAAGGACCTCCGCTTCGCCATCCGCGAGGGCGGCAAGACCGTCGGCGCGGGCGTCGTCACCGAGATCATCAAGTAAGAAGAGTTCGATAGGCCGGGCCCAGCGCCCGGCCTGTTCTGTGAAAGTCGGCAGGGAATCAACAGCGTAGAGCAAAGAGGTTAACGCCGTGGCAGGAGAGAGAATCAGAATCCGGCTCAAGTCGTTCGATCATCGCATGATCGACCGTTCCGCAGCCGATATCGTGCGCACCGCGCGCAACACGGGAGCCAATATCGTTGGCCCCATTCCCTTGCCGACCAAGAAGCGGATCTACACCGTGATCCGTTCTCCGCACGTCGACAAGACTTCCCGCGAGCAGTTCGAGATTCGCACGCACAAGCGTCTCATCGACATCCTCGAATCCACCCCTCAGACCATCGACTCCCTGATGAAGCTGGATCTTCCGGCGGGCGTCGAGGTGGAAATCAAGGTTTAACATGCTCGGAATCATCGGTACCAAGCTGGGCATGACCCAAATCTTCGGCGCGGACGGCCAGCCCGTTCCCGTCACCGTCATCGAGGCCGTGCCTTCGGTGATCATGGCCCTCAAGACCGTCGAGACCGACGGTTACACGGCCATCAAGGTCGCGTCGGGCTCCGCCAAGGAGAAGCACCTGACCAAGGCCGACCTGGGCCAGTTCAAGAGGTCCGGCGTGGCCCCGTCCCGCCGCATCATGGAATTCCGCCTCGACGACGTTTCCTCCTGGGAAGTCGGCAAGCAGTACGACGTCTCCATCTTCGAGGGTGACAAGAAGGTCACCGTCGTGGGCGTGAGCAAGGGTCGCGGCTTCGCGGGCACCATCAAGCGTCACAAGTTCCAGCGCGGCCCCTCGGCCCACGGCTCGAAGAACGTGCGCGCCCCGGGTTCGCTCGGCGCCCACTCCTTCCCCGGCCGCGTGTTCCCCGGCAAGAAGCTGCCCGGCCATCACGGCGCGACGCAGAAAACCGTCAAGAACCTCGAGATCGTCAAGGTTGACGTCGAGGGTGGCCTGCTGTTCGTCAAGGGCGCCGTTCCCGGCGCGGCCAACGGCAAGGTGATCGTGAGGAAGCAAAATGGCTAAGGCGAAACTGCACGCCGCAGACGGCGCTTACAAGCAGGACGTGGACCTGCCCGCCTCCCACTTCGACCAGGAAGTGAGCGAGCCGGCATTGTTCCAGGCGACGTACGTGTACCTCGGCAACCAGCGCCAGGGCACGCACAAGACGAAGAACCGCGCCGAGGTTTCCGGCGGCGGCGTCAAGCCCCACAAGCAAAAGGGTACCGGTGGCGCGCGTCAGGGCTCCAACACGGCGCCCCAGTACGCTCGCGGCGGCAAGGCCCACGGCGCGCTTCCGCACAAGTACACCAAGGATCTGAGCCAGAAGATGAAGCGCAAGGCTTTCGTCTCGGCCCTGAGCCTGAAGGCCCGCGAGAGCCAGGTCCACGTGTTCGAGGGCATCGCCGTCGACTCGCCCAAGACCCGTCAGCTCGCCGGGATCTTGAAGAAGGCCGAACTGGCCGGCTCGCGCAACCTGTTCGTGGTCGACCAGGCCGACGCCAACCTCGCGCTGGCAGTCCGCAACCTGCCCGGCACCCAGGTGGAGCGCGTGCAGGATGTCCACGCCTACGCGCTCATGAACGCTGACCGCGTGATTTTCACCGCCCCGGCCCTCAAGGCCCTGGTGGAAGTGAGGGGATAAGCCATGAAGGCCTTGAAAGACGTCATCGGGATTCCGCTGCTCTCCGAGAAATCGCTCGGTCAGCGCGCGGGCGCCAACCAGTATGTGTTCCGCGTTTCGCCCTCGGCCAACAAGTCCGAGATCAAGAAGGCCATCGAGACCCGCTTCGAGGTCAAGGTGGATTCGGTGAACACGCTGAACGTGCAGGGCAAGATCAAGTCGGTGCGCGGGATTCCCGGGCGCCGCGCGGCCTGGAAGAAGGCCGTGGTTCGCCTCAAGCAGGGCGAGACCATCAAGGAACTCGAGTAAAGCTGGACAGGAAAGCACCATGCCACTGAAGTCCTACAGACCGCTGACGAAGACGCTGCGCTACAAGCAGACGCCCGACTTCGCGGAGATCACGACCAACGATCCGTACAAGCCCCTCACCGAGGGCTTGATGGAGAAGGCCGGCCGCAACAACAACGGTCGCATCACCGTGCGTCGTCGCGGCGGTGGTCACAAGCGCCTGTACCGCATCATCGACTTCCGTCGCGAGCGCGCCGTGCCCGCCGTCGTCGAGACGATCGAGTACGATCCGAACCGCAGCGCCCGCATCGCGCTGGTGAAGCACACCGACGGCCAGCGCCGCTACATCCTCGCGGCCGAAGGCCTCCAGGTGGGCGCCAAGCTGTTGGCCGGCGACGACGCGACCCTCGAGGTCGGCAACGTCCTGCCGCTCTCCAAGCTGCCGATGAACACCTTCGTGCACAACGTCGAGCTGAAGCCCGGCAAGGGCGCCCAGCTCGCCCGCTCCGCCGGCACGCAGTGCGAGGTGGTGGCGCGCGAGGGCGAGTACGTGCACCTGAAGCTGCCTTCCGGCGAAATCCGCCGCGTGCGCGCGGAGTGCCGCGCCACCGTCGGCCGCGTCGGCAACCCGGACCACAACAAGGTGGTGAGCGGCTCCGCGGGCCGTTCCCGCTGGCTCGGCAAGCGTCCCAAGGTCCGTGGCGTCGCCATGAACCCGGTCGATCACCCGCACGGCGGCGGCGAAGGCCGCACTTCCGGCGGCGGCCACCCGGTTTCTCCGTGGGGCAAGAAGGCCAAGGGCAAGCACACCCGCAACAGCAAGCGCACGGACAAGATGATCGTCCGTCGCCGTCCGAAGAACTCCTAACGGGCCAGGGAAAAAGGAAGACTCATGTCTCGTTCACTCAAAAAGGGCGCCTTCGTCGACACCCACCTCCTCACCAAGGTGCAGGGCGCGGGCCAAGGCGCGAAGAAGACCGCCATCAAGACCTGGAGCCGCCGCTCCACGATCACGCCCGACTTCGTCGGTCAGACGATCGCGGTCTACAACGGCAAGGCGTTCGTTCCGGTGTTCGTCTCGGAGAACATGGTGGGCCACAAGCTCGGCGAGTTCTCCCTGACCCGCACCTTCCGCGGCCATTCCAAGACCGAGAAGGCGAAGTAAATCATGGAAGCAACGGCAAAAGCCAAATACCTGCGGTCCTCGACCAACCGCATGCGCCAAGTGGCCGATCTCGTCCGCGGCAAGTCCGTCGAGAGCGCCTCGGCCATCCTGTTCGGCCTCGGGCCTCGCAAGAAGTCCGCGCGCATGGTGGAGAAGGTCCTGAAGTCGGCCGTGTCCAACTGGCAAGTCAAGAATGAGGGCGGAGCCCGGGGCAAGGTTCTCCTGGTGAAGTCCGTCACGGTGGATGCCGGCCCCCTGGTCAAGCGCATCCGCCCGCGCGCCCAGGGGCGCGCGTTCCGAATCGAGAAAAAGCTCAGTCACCTCACCGTCGTGGTGTCGGACTAAGCGGAGGTATCAAGTGGGTCAGAAAACACATCCCATCGGATTCCGGCTCGGCGTGGTCAAGCCGTGGAATTCGCGCTGGTACGCCGAGAAGAACTTCGCGGATCTCCTCTATGAGGACATGATGATCCGTCGTTACCTGCGCAAGCGCCTCGGCCATGCCAGCCTTTCGAACGTGGGCATCGAGCGCACCGTGCGCGAAGTGACCATCAACCTGTTCACCGCCCGCCCCGGCGTCGTCATCGGCAAGAAGGGCGAGGAGGTCGAGCGCCTGCGCGGCGAGATGCAGCATCTCACCGGCAAGCAGATCTACATCAACATCCGCGAGATCAAGCGGCCCGAGGTTGATGCCCAGCTCGTCGGCGAGAACATCGCCCGCCAGCTCGAGAAGCGCGTGGCCTTCCGCCGCGCGATGAAGAAGGCCGTCGCCTCGGCGATGCGCCTGGGCGCCCAGGGCATCAAGATCACCTGCAGCGGCCGTCTTGGCGGCGCGGAGATCGCCCGCATCGAGAAGACCCGCGAAGGTCGCATCCCGCTGCAGACGCTGCGCGCGGACATCGACTACGCGACCTCGCGCGCGGAAACCACCTACGGCACCATCGGCATCAAGGTCTGGATCTTCAAGGGCGAAATCCTCAAGAAGGATGCCCTGAGCGTCCAGCCGGAAGAAGAAAGGGCGCGGAACTAAATGCTGAGCCCCAAGAAAGTCAAGTGGCGCAAGGTCCAAAAGGGCAAGATGAAGGGCGTCGCCCCGCGCGGCACCACGCTCGCCTTCGGTGAGTACGGCATCCAGGCCCTGGAATCGTCGTGGATCACGAACCGCCAGATCGAGGCGGCCCGTATCGCGATGACGCGCAAGATCAAGCGCGGCGGCCAGGTGTGGATCCGCATCTTCCCGGACAAGCCCTACACCAAGAAGCCCGCCGAGACCCGCATGGGCTCCGGCAAGGGCGGTGTCGAAGGCTGGGTCGCCGTGGCCCTCGCCGGCCGCGTCCTCTTCGAGATGGGCGGCGTCGACCGCGCGCTCGCGGTGGAGGCCCTGACGGTTGCGGCGCAGAAGCTGCCGCTGAAGTGCAAGATCGTGGAGGTGGTGGCCAATGGCTAAGATCGTGAAGGCCTCTGAATATCGCGAGATGACCGCCGAGGCGCTCTCCTCCCGCGTGAAGGATCTGGAATCGAAGCTGTTCAACGACCGGCTGCATGCCGGCATGGGCAAGCTCGAGAATACCTCGTCGCTCCGGACGCTCCGCAAGGACATCGCCCGGGCCAAGACGGTTCTCACCGAGAAGGCGAAGCAGGCCTGAGCAAGGCCTCGAAGGAAGACATGGAAAACCAACGCGAAAACAGCCGCAAGGTGCGCACCGGCATCGTGGTGAGCGACAAGATGACCAAAACCATCACCGTCGCCACGATCAACCGCAAGTCGCACCCCCTGTACGGCAAGACCGTGCATACGACCGTCAAGTTCAAGGCGCACGACGAGAACAATGATGCGCATGAGGGCGATACCGTAGAGATCGCGGAGACCCGCCCCCTCAGCAAGGACAAGCGCTGGCGCTTGGTTCGCATCGTCGAGAGAAAGAAGTAAGACGCCATGATCCAGCAACAGACCCGGCTCACCGTGGCCGATAATTCGGGCGCCAAGAAGGCGATGTGCATCAAGGTGCTCGGCGGCACGCGCCGTCGCTACGCCTCCATCGGCGACGTCATCGTCGTCGCGATCAAGGACGCCGCCCCGGCGGGCGCCGTCAAGAGCGGCAGCGTGCAGAAGGCCGTCGTGGTCCGCACGATCCGCGAGGTCAAGCGCCGTGACGGTTCGTCGATCCGCTTCGGCGAGAACGCCGTCGTCATCATCAACGACGCGAAGGAGCCCAAGGGCTCGCGCATCTTTGGACCCGTGGCCCGCGAGCTCCGCGACCGCCAGTTCATGAAGATCGTGTCCCTGGCCCCGGAGGTGGTGTAACATGTCGCTCAAGCTGAAGAAGAACGACACCGTCAAGGTGATCTCCGGCAAGGCAAAGGGCAAGACCGGCCGCATCCTCCGCGTGCTCGGAACCAAGACCCACGCCGTGGTCGAGGGCCTGAACTACGTCAAGAAGCACCAGAAGCCCACCCAGCAGGACCAGAAGGGCGGCATCGTGGACCGGGAAGCTCCCATCCACGTTTCCAACCTCGTGTTGGTCGGCAAGAACAACCAGCCCGTCAAGGTCGCTCGCCGCGACGTCGGCGGGAAGCGGGTCCGCGTCGAGAAAAAGACCGGCAACCCCGTCGAGTAACCGAAAGACCAAGCGATCATGCCGAAGCTCAAGGAAAAATACCGCAAGGAAGTGGCGCCCGCGCTCGCGAAGGAACTCGCGTGCAAGAACCCGATGCAGGTTCCGCGCCTCGAGAAGATCGTCCTGAACATGGGCGTGGGCGAAGCGTCGGGCAACCAGCGCCTCATCGAGGAAGCCGCCGGCAACCTCGCCGCCATCACCGGCCAGAAGGCCGTGGTGACCCGCTCCAAGCAGGCCATCTCGAACTTCAAGCTGAAGGAAAAGATGCCCATCGGCGTGAAGGTGACCCTTCACGGCGACCGCATGTGGGAGTTCCTCGAGCGCCTGATCTCGATCGCGCTGCCGCGCGTCCGCGACTTCCGCGGCGTGCCGCGCCGCGGCTTCGACGGCCGGGGCAACTACACCTTCGGCGTCAAGGAACAGATCATCTTCCTCGAGATTAACTTCGAGAAAATCACCCAGGTCCTGGGCATGGACGTCACGTTCGTGACCAGCGCCCGCGACGACGAGGGCGGCCGCGCGCTGCTGACGGCCCTCGGCATGCCTTTCCGCAAATAAGGGCGCAGGAGACACAATGGCCAAGCGTTCGATGATCGAAAAGCAGAAGCGGACCCCCAAGTTCAAGGTTCGCGCCTACAACCGCTGCCGCCGCTGCGGCCGTCCGCGCGCCTACATGGGCAAGTTCGGAATGTGCCGTATTTGCTTCCGGGAATTGGCCCTTCAGGGTGACATTCCGGGCGTGACCAAGGCGTCGTGGTAAACGGCCGAGAGAAAAAGGAACGAGAAGAATGAGCTCAGTGAACGATCCTATCAGCGACATGCTCACCCGCATCCGCAACTCCGCCATGGCGGGGCAGCGGGTGGTGGAGATGCCGGCGTCCAAGATTCGCCGCGAGATCGCCAAGATTCTGGTCAAGCAGAACTTCGTCGAGAAGTTCGTGGTGATCGCCGACGGCCGCCAGGGATGGATGAAGATCCTCCTTCGCTACACCGACGGCGTGCCCGCCATCCAGGGTCTGGTCCGCGTCAGCTCTCCGGGCCGCCGCACCTACTCGGGTTTCGAAGGCGTGCCCAAGGTCAAGAACGGCCTCGGCCTGTCCATCGTCTCGACGTCCAAGGGCGTGCTGACGGACACCGAATGCCGCGCCCAGAAGGTCGGCGGCGAAGTTTTGTGCAAGGTTTGGTAAGAGCAGGGGTATCAGATGTCGAGA
The DNA here is from genome assembly GCA_036263275.1 of Fibrobacteria bacterium. GTDB lineage: Bacteria > Fibrobacterota > Fibrobacteria > UBA11236 > UBA11236 > UBA11236. The sequence continues at coordinate 7,044 of DATAHJ010000216.1, forward strand.
GTCGGTAAATCACCCATCCAGGTTCCCGCCGGGGTCAAGGTCAATATCCAGGGCCATACGATCCAGGCTGAGGGCCCCAAGGGGAAGCTGTCGTACACGGTCCACGAGCGCATCTCGGTGGTCAAGGACGGCGACGTCCTGAATTTCACCCGCCCGTCGGATTCCAAGACCGACAAGTCCTTGCACGGCACGTCCCGCGCCCAGGTCGCGAACCTCGTGACCGGCGTGAGCAAGGGCTGGACCCGCGAGCTCGAGATTCGGGGCGTGGGTTATCGCGGCGAGCAGAAGGGCAAGGGCCTGAACCTGGTCCTCGGCTTCTCGCACCCGGTCGTGTTCGAGCCCCCGGCGGGAATCACCCTCAAGATGGACGGCAACGTGAAGATCGTCATCGAGGGCGCCGATCGCCAGCTGGTCGGCCAGGTCGCCGCCACCATCCGCGGGTTCCGTCCCCCCGAGCCGTACAAGGGCAAGGGCGTGCGCTACTCCGATGAGGTCGTGATCCAGAAGGAAGTCAAGAAGACCTAAGGGTTGGGGGCGGATGATCCGCTCCTTCCTGGGGACACAACGAGGAAACCAAGATGTTCGCCGACAAATCAAAAGTTCGCCGCCAGACGCGCAAGGCCCGCCACGAGCGGATCCGCAAGCGCGCGTCCGGCACCGCCGAGCGCCCGCGTTTCTGCGTGCGCCGCAGCCTCAACAACATCTACGCTCAGATCGTGGACGACACGACGGGGCGCTCCCTCCTGCAGGTTTCCTCGCTCGCGCCCGAACTGCGCGACGCCGAGGGCGCCAAGACGGCGGTCTCCGCCGCGCTGGGCAAGCTCATCGCAGAGCGCGCCCTGGAGAAGGGCATCAAGAAGGTCGTGTTCGACCGCGGTGGGTATCTCTATCATGGCCGCGTGAAAGCGGTCGCCGAAGCAGCACGGGAGGCCGGTCTTGAATTTTAGTCCGAACAGCTCGCGCGGTCCCCAGAATCACGGGGCCGACGAGGTCAAGAGCGAGTTCCAGGAGAAGGTCGTCGCGATCAATCGCTGCGCCAAGGTCGTGAAGGGCGGTCGCCGCTTCAGCTT
>DATAHJ010000217.1:0-3668 GCA_036263275.1 Fibrobacteria bacterium
AACGGGCGTTCAGCAACGCGTTTTGGAATCACCACGGCGACGGGGTCTATTTCTCCGTGTGCAGCGACACGCCGCTGTTCGACAGCCGCGACAAGTTCGAGAGCGGCACGGGCTGGCCGAGCTTTTCGAAGCCCGTGAAGGGCGCGAAGGTGGTGGAGAAGACCGACCGGAGCCACGGCATGGCGCGCACCGAGGTGCGCAGCGGCAAGGCGGACTCGCACCTAGGCCACCTGTTCCCCGACGGGCCGGGCCCCGGCGGAATGCGCTACTGCATCAACTCGGCCTCGCTGCGCTTCATCCCGAAGGAGAAGCTCGTGGAGGAAGGGTACGGGGATTATTTGGCGCTCTTCGGGGACAAGAAGTAGTTCGGGATCCTTCGCGCTTGACGCGTTGGATGGTTTGGGATTCTTCGAAGTGTCATCTTTCGGCAGTTGTGTTGGCCGGGCGGAGCCGGAAAAACTTTCCGGCGCGGAGCTTAGGCGAGCGTCGCGGGCAGCCTGTTGACAAAACGGCCCGAAGGGCCTTCCTGTCAGCGTTCCGCGACCGAGCCGGGCGAGCACCGGAAATTTTTCCGGCGACTTCCCGGCGGCGATGGCATCGATTCCAGCGAATACCGAACCGAATCGCGATGCCGAAGGAGCCCCCCGGCCCTTAGCTATCTTTGCGCGCATGCAAACCGTCGATGTCAAAGCCCTGTACGCCTCCCTCGAAAAAGCCCACGCCCACGCCCGCAAGACCCTCGGTCGCCCGCTCACGCTGGCCGAAAAGATCCTGTGGTCCCACCTGGACGACAAGAACCAGGGCGCGCTCGTGCGCGGCAAGGACTTCGTGCTGCTGCGGCCGGACCGCGTGGCCATGCAGGACGCGACGGCGCAGATGGCGATCCTGCAGTTCATGCAGGCGGGCAAGCCGCAGGTGGCGGTGCCCACCACGGTGCACTGCGACCACCTCATCGTCGCGCAGGAGGGAGCCGACAAGGATCTCGGCACCGCCAACGACGTGAACCGCGAGGTGTTCGCGTTCCTTTCCTCCGCGGCCAACAAGTATGGCATGGGTTTCTGGAAGCCGGGCTCCGGCATCATCCACCAGGTCGTGCTGGAGAACTACGCGTTTCCGGGCGGCATGATGATCGGCACCGACTCGCACACGCCGAACGCCGGCGGCCTCGGCATGTTCGCCTCCGGCGTGGGCGGCGGCGACGCGGTCGACGTGATGGTGGGCATGCCGTGGGAAGTGCTCTATCCCAAGGTCGCCGGCGTGAAGCTCGTCGGCAAGCTGAACGGATGGACCTCGGGCAAGGATGTGATTCTCAAGCTGCTCGAACTGCTCACGGTGAAGGGCGGCACCAACAAGGTGATCGAGTACTTCGGCCCCGGCGTGGAGTCGCTCTCGGCCACGGCGCAGGCGACCATCACGAACATGGGCGCCGAACTCGGCGCCACCTGCTCGATCTTCCCGTACCACAAGGCGATGGGCGACTACTTGCGCCTCACGCGCCGCGCCGACGTCGCCGACCTGGCCGATGCCTACGCCGCTTCGCTCCGCGCCGACGCGGAAGTGTTGGCGAATCCGGAAGCCTTCTACGACGAGGTCATCACCATCGACCTCGACGCGCTGGAGCCTTACATTGTGGGTCCCCATAGCCCCGACAAGGCGCGCCCGCTCTCGAAGTTCAAGGCCGAGATCGAGGCCGAAGGGTATCCCGCGCTGCTGGGTGCGGCCCTGATCGGTTCCTGCACCAACTCCTCGTATGAGGACATGGGCCGCTCGGCGCACATCGCCCGGAGCGCGCTCTCGAAGGGCGCGGGCGCGAAGTCGAAGTTCTACGTCTCGCCCGGCTCGGAGCAGGTGTTCGACACGGCGCGTCGCGACGGCTACCTCGACACGCTGGACGCGCTCGGCGCGGTGGTGATGGCGAACGCATGCGGCCCGTGCATCGGGCAGTGGAACCGCAAGGACATGCCCGAGGGGGCGAACAGCATCATCACTTCGTTCAACCGCAACTTTCGCGGCCGCAACGACGGCAACAACGCCACGCTGGCCTTCATCGCCTCGCCCGAGCTGGTGACCGCGTACGCGCTCGCCGGCGACCTGCGCTTCAACCCGTTGACCGACACGCTGACCGCCCCGGATGGCACGACGTTCAAGCTGGCCGAGCCGAAGGGCGAGGCGCTGCCTCCCGAGGGTTTCAAGTTCAACGACGGAGGCTTCGTGCCGCCGGCGAAGGACGGCTCGAAGGTCGAGGTGGCCGTGAGCCCCGACAGCCCGCGCCTGCAGATCCTCGCGCCCTTCGCGAAGTGGGACGGCAAGGACATCACGGACGCGCGCGTGCTGGTGAAGGCCGCGGGCAAGTGCACCACCGACCACATCTCGCCCGCCGGCAAGTGGCTGTCGTTCCGCGGCCATCTCGACAAGATCTCCGACAACGCCTTCCTGGGCGCGACCAACGCCTTCGCGGGCGAGGGCCGCGGCATCGGCACCGGCCTCAACGTCGTCACCGGCGAGGCGGGGAAGACCTACTCGGCCATCGCCCGCGACTACAAGGCGCGCGGCATCGGCTGGGTGGTGTTCGGCGAGGAGAACTACGGCGAGGGTTCCTCGCGCGAGCACGCCGCCATGTCGCCCCGCTTCCTGGGCGGCAAGGCCGTGATCGTGAAGAGCTTCGCGCGCATCCACGAGACCAACCTGAAGAAGCAGGGCCTCCTGCCGCTGCACTTCGTGGACGGCGCCGACTACGACAAGGTGCGCGAGGATGACAGGGTGGCGATCAGCGGCCTTGCGGACTTCGCGCCCGGCAAGAACCTGACGGTGACGCTGACGCATGCCGACGGGACGAAGGATTCCTTCGAGGCGCGGCACACGTTCAACGCCGAGCAGGTCGCCTGGTTCAAGGCCGGCGGCGCGCTCAATTTGATGCGCTGACCTGGGGACGGCTGCCCGGCGCGGGAAGCCATGCCGGACCGTACTGCGATAATTTTTAAATGCAACGGTTTTCGGGAACATGAAAGACTGTTCTCGTGTTACATTGCGCACATCCTCCGGAGGTCCCATGCGCTCACTCGCCTTCATCCTGCTTGTTCTTTCCGTCCTCGCGGCCACGTCCGGTGCCGAGCAGCTCTACCGCAGGGACGCGCTCACGGGCAATTATTACCCGGCTTCTTCCCAGGCGCCCGCATCCTGCTCCGTTTCCCAGTCCTCCTCCAAGTCCGGCGACACGACGGTCGTGCTGACGGTTCATGAGGGCGACACTTCGAAGGTCGTCACCATTCGCAAGGATGATCCCCTCAAGGGCATGGACAAGAGCCTCCGCGGCATCTTCGGCCTCCAGGTCACCATGGTGATCGTGTCGGTCGTCTCGACGGTGTTTACGATCATCGCCTTCAGCTGACCGCTTTTTTCGCCCGTTTTTCCGAGAATTGAAGGGCTTTTCCGCCCTTTTGTTCCCAGCGCTTGAAAATAACTGAACGTTCATTTATTTATTCTCCATGCGTTCCCGCGACCCGTCCAAGGAATCCGCCATCCGCCGCATGACGATGGAACTCGCCGTGAAGGAGGGTTTCGACGGCCTGAGCATGCAGAAGGTCGCAAAGGCCGCCAAGGTCTCGCCCGGCACCCTGTACATCTACTTCGAGGATCGTGAAGACCTGATGATGCAGGCGTACAAGGCC
>DATAHJ010000218.1:0-5781 GCA_036263275.1 Fibrobacteria bacterium
CTTCCACCCCTACTGCAACAAAACCAACGGCGGCGGGGGTTCGCGCTTGGATGTGCGGGCCTTCATGTGGCCCAGCACTTCCGCTGCGGCCGTGCGAGCAAGGTGCCTCGCCGCGTAGGCCTCGGGCACGTTGTCGCGCGACCGCGCGCGCCATTCCCACGCCGCGGTGTCCAAGGACTTACCGCGCGTTGAAATCAGGACGAAGGAGGCGAAGCTTCCGCTGCGGCCCGAGCCGGGCTGCAGGCGGCGCACCGCGACCTTCACGCTCACGGTCGCGTCTCCGGCCGAACGGGCTTCTTCCTGGCCTCGAAGGGCCAGTTGGTAGCGGATCTCGGCATCCAGGTCGTCCGCCACGCGCGCGGCGTTGAGCCCCGCGCCCGAAAGGTCCGCCATCGCCGCCGAGTCGAACGGGGCGATCTCGAGATACAGTCGATCCGACGGGGCCACCGTCACCGAGGCCGCCGGGCGCGAGGGCGCGAGGCCCGCGCAGGCGCCGAGGCCCAGGACACACATGGCGGCGAGGATCGAAGGAATCGTCGCGAGGCGCAGGGCGCCTGGGGCAAAACGTCGCGGTTCTAGCATATGGAAGGCAAAGATACGATGTTCTAACTTCGCGCCATGCCCCTCAAAATCCAGCGCGTATATACCCGGACCGGCGACGATGGCAAGACCGCCCTGCTGGGCGGAAAGCGCGTCCCCAAGGATCATCCGCGCGTGGAGGCCTACGGCTGCATCGACGAGCTGAACGCCGCGCTCGGGCTTTGCCGCGCGGCGCTCGCCGCCTCGCGAAAGATCCCTGCGAAGGAGCGTAGGGCCTTCGAGGCCTTCCTCCTCGCCGCGCAGGATCGGCTGTTCGACTGCGGCAGCGTGCTGGCCGCGCCCGGCGGCAAGGAATGGGCGGGCATGCCGCTGCCCGGCGCGGCCGACGTGGCCGCGCTGGAGAAGTCGATGGACGCGATGAACAAGACCCTGCCGTCGCTGGTGTCCTTCGTCCTGCCCGGAGGCTGCGCCGAGAACGCCTGGCTACACCACGCGCGCGCGGCCTGCCGCCGCGCGGAAAGGCGGGTCGTCACCCTCGCGCGGCGCGAGACGGTGCCGCCGGAGATCATCCGGTACCTGAACCGGCTTTCGGATTGGCTGTTCGTGGCCGCGCGCCGCGCCGCGGCGCTCGCGGGCACGCCCGAGACGCTCTGGAAGCACCCGCTGAAAAAGGGCTAGGCCGCCGCCTGCGCGCGCTTGCGCCGCAGCCAGAACCAGTAGCCGATCACCAGCGCGATGCCCGCGAGCTCGAAGCCGCGGTCGAGGTGCGCGATGGAAGGCCAAATGCGGTGCAGCAGCGGGTCGCCCGCGATCATCTCGCCGCCCACCTTGCCCAGCACCGCGGCGCCCAACAGGATGATGACCGGGAAGCGCCCCATCAGCTTGGAGAGCATGCTGCTGGCGAAGACCACCAGCGGGATGGAAAGGAAGAGCCCGAACCACAGGAGGCCGAGGTGGCCCTGCGCGGCGCCGGCCACGCCCAGCACGTTGTCGAGCGACATGGTCACGTCGGCCACCAGGATCATCCACACCGCGCGCCAGACGGAACGCGCCTCGCGCGCCTCGCTGTCGTGCTCGGTGTTTTCGCCCAGGAGCTTGAGGGCGATCCAAAGGATCAGGAATCCGCCGAGCAGCTTGACGAAGGGCACTCCCATCAGCTTGGAGGCCACCGTGGTGAACAGGATGCGCAGGATGGCCGCGGATCCCGCGCCCAGCACGATGCCCCAGGTCCGCTTGCGCGGGGGCAGCGACCGCACGGCGAGCGCGATCACGATGGAGTTGTCGCCCGAGAGGACGATGTCGATGAGGACGATGCTCAGCAGCGCGCCGAGGAATTGCGCATTGAACCCGAATTCCATGGGGATCCCTTCGAAGTCCCCTTAATATAGAAGGGACGCGGGGGATCCGCTGAGGGCGGAGCTTCGGGGTTGGTGGAAAAACCCTTCGGGATTGAAGCTTCGTCGTTGGTAGTTGGTAGCAGAACACGAAAAGCGCGAAAGGGACTCGCTTCCCACCAACTACCAACCACCAACGACGAAGAGTTGTCTACGACGCATTCACCAACAACAAAGAACGGACGCCGAAGGCTTCACCAACGGCGAAGCCCCTCCCCGAGGTTATTCGTCCCCCTGATGCTTCACGACCTTCGCCTGCACGTGGAACATGACTTCCTCGGCGATGTTGGTCGAGAGGTCGCCGATGCGCTCCAGGTTGCGGGCGATGCGCATGAGCTCGAGCGCCTGCTCGAGGCCGAGGGCGCCGCTCTTCACCATCTGCACGGCGTCGCGCGTGGTGGACTTGTTGAGGTTGTCCACCATGTCGTCGGCCTCGAGCACGGTGCGGGCCGTCTGCAGGTCCTTCGAGAAGAAGCCGCGGCAGGCGTCGTTGAACATGCCGCGCGTCAGCTCGAACATGCGCGCCAGGTCGAGCCGGGTGGGCAGGGGCGCGCCGGCGCAGGTGACGGCCGACTGGGCGATGTTCACGGAATGGTCGCCGATGCGCTCCAGGTCGTTGTTGATCTTGAGGATCGCCAGCAGATAGCGCAGGTCGACGGCCACGGGCTGGTAGAGCGCAAAGGCATCCACCACGGCATGGTCGATCTCGATCTCGAGCTGGTTGATGCGCCGCTCGTTGCGGAACGCGGGCTCGGCGGCCTGGGCATTGCCTTCCGTGAAGGCGCGCGCGGCGGCCGCGAGGCTCTCGTCGCACAAAGCGACCATCTCGCGGAGGGTTTCGCCCAGCTGGGCAAGGGTTTTCTCGAAATGACGTTCCATGGATTTACCCGAACCTTCCCGTAATGTAGTCCTCGGTTTGCTTCTCGGCGGGGGACGTGAAGATCTTCTCCGTGTTGCCGGCCTCGATGAGGCGGCCCATGTAGAAGAACGCCGTCTCGTCGGAGACGCGCGCCGCCTGCTGCATGTTGTGCGTGACGATGACGATGGTATAGCGCGCCTTGAGCTCGTAGACCAGCTCCTCGATCTTCGCCGTGGCGATCGGGTCGAGGGCGGAGGCGGGCTCGTCCATGAGCAGCACGTCGGGGCTGACCGCGAGCGCGCGGGCGATGCAGAGGCGCTGCTGCTGCCCGCCCGAGAGGGCGAGGGCGCTCTTCTGCAGCTCGTCCTTCACCTCGTCCCACAAGGCGGCCTGGCGCAGGCTCTTCTCGACGAGGGCGTCGAGCTCGGCCTTGCCCCGCATGCCGTGGATGCGCGGCCCGTAGGCCACGTTGTCGTAGATCGACTTCGGGAAGGGGTTCGACTTCTGGAAGATCATGCCCACGTGCTTGCGCAGCTCCACCGTGTCGACGCCGGGGGCGTAGATGTCGCGCCCTTCCAGCTTCACCGATCCGGTGATGCGCGCGCCGTCGATCAGGTCGTTCATGCGGTTGAGCGTGCGCAGGAAGGTGGACTTGCCGCAGCCGGAGGGGCCGATGAAGGCCGTCACCTTGTTCGCGGGGATGTCGAGGCTCACCTCATGGAGGGCGTGCTTCGTCCCGTAGTACAGGTTGAGGCCGTTGACGCTGAGCTTGGGGGCCGGTGTTTCGGTTGTCATGGTCTTCCGGTCACGCCGGCACCCGGCGGCGGCGCAGGCGCGCGCGCAGGGCGATGGCGGAGAAGTTGAGGGTGAAGGTCAACAGGAGCAACACGAGGGTGGTGGCGTACTGGATGCCCATCGTCTTCTCGACGTCCGTGGACTGCGTCGTCATGATGAAGAGGTGGTAGCCCAGTTCCATGAACTGGTCGGAGAAGTGGCCCGGCAGGTGCGGCAGGAAGTAGGCCGCGCCCGTGAACAGGATGGGGGCCACTTCGCCGGCGCCGCGGCTCACGGCGAGGATTGCGCCGGTGAGGATGCCGCTGGAGCAGCCGGGCAGCACCACGCGGCGGATCGTCTGCCAGCGCGTGGCGCCCACCGCGAGCGAGGCCTCGCGAAGCTCGCGGGGAACGGTCTTGATCGCCTCCTCCACGGACACGATCACCACCGGCAGCGTGAGCAGCGCCATGGTGAGGCTGGCCCAAAGGATGTTGGGCTGCGCCCAGAGCAGGACCCCGGGGTGCAGGACCCGGTCCATCGCACCGCCCGTGAACTGCACGAAGAATCCGAGGCCGAAGAGGCCGAACACGATGGCGGGGATGCCCGCCAGCGTGTTCACGGCGAACCGGATCGCCTGCGCGAACTTCGACCCGCGCCCCACGTACTCGGAGAGGTAGATGGCCGTGATCGTGCCCACGGGCACGCCCACCATCGACATGATCACCACCAGCATGAAGGTGCCCACGATGGCGGGGAAGATGCCGCCCTCGGTCATGCCCTCGGCGGGCGCGGAGGAGAGGAAGGCCCAGGTGATGTGGCCCGCGCCGCCCCAGGCGATGGTGCCGATGATCCACGCGACGGCCGCCACCGAGATGAAGGCGCAACCCGCCGTGAATCCCGTGACGAGGAATCCGGTGATTTTCTTTCGGGTGGTCATTTCGCGCCTCCGAAGCGCTTCATGAGGCGGTTGCGGACCCAGAACTCGGCGAAGGCGTTGAGCGCGAAGGAAATCACGAACAGCAGCGCGCCGACGAAGAACAGGACCCGGTAGTGAAGGTCGCCGAAGACCACCTCGGCCATCTCGGCGCCGATGGTGGCCGAGAGCGTGCGCACGGGGTCGAGGAGCGAGGGCGTGATGAGGGCGGCGTTGCCGGTGGCCATCAGCACGATCATCGTCTCGCCGAAGGCGCGGCCGAAGCCGAGCACCACGGCGGCGAAGATGCCGGGGGTGGCGGCGGGCAGGACCACGAAGAGCGCGGTCTCCCAGCGGTTGGAGCCCAGCGCGAGGCTGGCCTCCGTGAGCACCTTGGGCACGGAAGCCAGGGCGTCCTCGGAAACGGTGTAGACGATGGGAATCACGGCGAGCGCCATGGCGACGCCGCCGACGAAGGCGTTCAACCGGAATTCATATCCGAACGTCCGTTGAAGGACCGTCGCCAGGATGACGAGGGCGAAGAAGCCGATCACCACCGAGGGGATTCCGGCCAGGATCTCGATCACCGGCTTCATGCCCTCGCGCGCCCAGCGCGGGGCGAACTGCGAGGTGTACAGCGCGGCGAAGATGCCGATCGGGCCCGCGATCAGCAGGGCGATCAGGGTGACCTTGAGGCTGCCCAGCAGCAGCGGCAGAAGGCCGAACTTGGGATTCAGGGAGACCGGCTGCCATTCGCGGCCCGCCAGGTCCTTGGGGGAAAAGTTGGAATGATCCTGCTCGCGCTCGGGCACGTCCGCCACCAAGGGCGCGGAGGCATCCTCGCCGTAGGACTCGGAGGCGCCGACTTCCTCGTGGGTGACCACCTGCTTCACCTTCTCGGTGAAGATGGGGTAGGCCTCGCGGAACACGAAGACGAAGATCAGGCAGATGAAGATAAGCGAAACGAACGCGACGGCCTGGATGGACCGCTCGATCACGAATTCCCCGATGCGCCGGGGCTTTTTCACGGTGCTGAAGGGCTTGTCCGTCAACGGAAGGCCTTTGTTGAAAATCGGGCCGCGGCTTGCGCCGCGAACCCGGGTGTGAATCGACTCGAGAACAAGGCCGGGGCGCGTCTCCGCGCCCCGGCGGGGATCAACGGACCGGGAAGTAGCCGACCTTCTCGACGATCGCCTGGCCTTCGGCGCTCAGCGTCCAGTCGATGTAGGCCTTCAGGGCGCCGGTGGGGCGGCTCTTCAGGTACATGTAAAGGTAGCGCGTGATCGGGTAGGTGCCGTTCT
>DATAHJ010000219.1:0-1699 GCA_036263275.1 Fibrobacteria bacterium
ATCATCCGGATGCCGAGCGGCACCTCGTACACGCCGGGCTTCTTCACCGCGCCCGAGAGGCAGAAGATCTTGTAGCCGGGGCTCTTTTCGGTGCCCCATTGCTTGTGCCAGTCCGCGCCGTGCTTGACGATGTGCGTGACGTTGGCGATGGTCTCGACGTTGTTGACGATGGTAGGGCAGCCGAACAGTCCTGAAACGGCGGGGAACGGCGGCTTGATCTTGGGATAGCCGCGGCCGCCCTCGATCGACGAGAGCATGCCGGTCTCCTCGCCGCAGATGTAGGCGCCCGCGCCGCGCACCACGGTGACCTTGAGGTCGAAGTCCTTGCCGAAGATTCCCTTGCCGATGAAGCCCTTGGCCTTCGCCTCGTCGACGGCGGCCTGCAGCCTCTGGTAGCCCAGGATGAACTCGCCGCGCAGGTAGATGAAGGCGTGGTGGCTCTGGATGGCCCAGCACGCGAGGATGACGCCCTCGAGCAGCTGATGCGGATCCCTCTCGAGGATGTGCCGGTCTTTGTGCGTGCCGGGTTCGCTCTCGTCGCCGTTCACGGCGAGGTACGCGGGCTTGCCGGTGCCCTTTGCGAGAAACCCCCATTTCATTCCGGTGGGGAATCCCGCGCCGCCGCGGCCGCGCAGGCCGGAGTCCTTGACAGTGGCCACCAAGGTCGCGGGATCGGTGACGCCCACGTGCGCCTTGGCGGTTTCGTAGCCGCCGCGCGCGAGGAAGTGCTCGAGCGTGTGCGAGCCGGGCTCGTTCAAATACTTGGTGAGGACAAGTTCGAAGGGAACCACAGGCTTGGGAGCGGGGGCTTCTGCCGGGGTTGCCGTGTTGTTCGCGTCAGCCATGCTCGTGGCCGTTCTTCGAAGGTGTAACGAAGGCCGTACCGGCGACGGGCGCGGTGAGCGGCGTGCGGAGCGGGGGCGGCACGGTGGTGGTGCGCAGCGCGTGCGCCGGGTCGGCGGGCGCGAGGTACGGGTCCTTGTCGTCGGAGCTTCGCGCGCCCTCGGCGGTTTCGCCGGGGAAGTTGTAGTGCGGGGGCAGCACGCCCACGCGCAGGTCGGTCGCGACGGGAGAGGCCGCGCCGGCCGCCGTGTATTCGGCGGAGGTCTTGCCTTCTTTCGCCAACAGCGAGTCGATGTAGGCGTCGAGCGCGGGGCCGCGCATCTTGCAGAAGTGCTCGTCGTCCTTTTGCAGCACGGGCGGCTTGTCGCAGTCGGCGAGGCACTCGACCTTTTCGCACGAGAAGAGTCCGTCGGCCGAGGTTTGCCCGGGCTTGAGGCCGAGCTTGGCCTGGATCTGCGCGAGGCTGGCGTCTGCGTTGCCGTCGAGGGCGCACATGAGCGTGGCGCACACCATGAAGCGGTGCTTGCCGTGCGCGGGGCGCTTGAAGTGGGTGTAGAAGGTGACCATGCCCTGGACGTGGGCGACGTTGACGCCGCACAGCTCGGCGGCGATGAGCATGCCGTCGTCGCTGATGCTGCCGAACTCCTCCTCGACGAGACGGAGGGTCATCATGAGCATGGAGCGCTTGTTGGGGTATTCATCCGCCCAGTCGTGAAACTGGCGCATGCGCTCTGGCGAGAGGGTTTTTAGCGTTTTTTGGGGCATGCGGGTGGTGGGAAACGCGAACGGACGGGAATTTAGGTATTCGGGGGCGCGGGTAGGGGGCGCCAAATGGGGAAAAAACGGCGAAGGAGGG
>DATAHJ010000220.1:0-11959 GCA_036263275.1 Fibrobacteria bacterium
CGAGTCGCGGTACCCGTCCTCGGCGCCGCGCGCTTGCGCGCGCGCGCTCCAGCCCCACGCATCGCTTTCCGTGCGGTCCATCCGCCAGGCGGCCAGCCACTCGGAGCGCGTGCCGAAGGCTCGCGCCTCGGACGGGAACAAACCCGGATATTCCTTGCGCGTCTCGAGCCAGAGCGCCGAGAAAACCTGGCTTTCGCCGGGAACCTCGCGGCGCGCGGAGGCGCGCAGGCCGCGGCTGTTCCACGCGTTGTTCTCCATGCGCCATGTGCCGTCGTCCGTCGTGTTGTACAGCGTGCTGTTGTCGCTGAAAAAGCGGTAGTCGTTGCGCGCGGATTGTCCCTGCGCGCCCGCGCTCCAACTCCAGCCGCCAGTGGCGGAGCCCTGCGCGGAGAGCGCCGCTTCCACCGCGCCGAAGCTGCCGATGCGCGCGCGCAACGCCGCGCCGCCGGAGTCATGCCCCGCGCGGGTGGAAAGGTCGATGGTCGCCAGCGCGCCGGGATCGGAGCCTTCGGTCGCGGCGCCGGCTTCGAGCGAGGAGAACCACAAGAGCGGCCAGCGGCCAAGATCCGTCGGCGAATCGCCGTCGCCGCCGAGGCGCGCGCCGTCCACCGTGATCTCGATCTGCGAGGCGCGTGCGCCGCGAAAGCGAAGCTCCGAGTATCCGCCCAGCCCGTCCTGCGCGCGCACACGGAATCCAGGAAGCGAGGCGAGCGCGTCCTCGAGCGTGGCGAAGCGGCGCAGCGCTTCGCCCTCGAGGCGATGACGTTCGGAAGAAGAGGGCGTGACGAGCGTCGCGCGCGCGCGGGAGTCCGGAAGGTCGAGCGTGTCCGTCGATGACGAAGATTGCGCGCGCGCGTTCGCGACGCACGAGAGCATCGCGAAAGCGAGAAGCGGGCGGGCCCGAAGCATGTCCGCGGGAAAACGCGGCATGACACCTTCCTCCGCGGGCTTTGGCCGCGGATCGGATGGCCGTCGTCAGAAACAAGGGGCGGGTGCGTGGGGGCAATCGTAAGGGCGAATCTCATTCGCCCGCGCCCCAACCGCGCCCGCCCCTGTCCCGAGGAACGGCACGTGAACCCGCAGGTGAGTCTTCTGGCTTGCGGTGGATGTCCCCCCGATCCCCCGGGAGGGGGTACGGTGGTCCATCGAATCTTCCGCCTTCCCGACCCGCGAGGGTCAGTGGCCCGGGATGCGATCCCGTGGAAGAGTCAACCGCTTACAGCGACGAGCTCGCTCCCGATTTGAACGGGATTCCTCGTTATGCCCGCCGAACCGTTCGGCGGGCTCCCTGTGAGCGGGAGGGAAGATAATTAATGGAAACGGTAAGGTTCGGGGTTGTCGGTTGTCCCAATCCCGCGTAGTCAACGCTTCGTCGTTGTCCGTTGTCTGCACGGTGCGTTTTATCACTGTCTTATCGCCAATGATGAAAAAAGCGGCTCTTGCGAGCCGCTTCGTTTTCTCCGACAACTGACAACCGACAACGACGAAGAACGGTTTCCGAAGTTATCGTGCCCGCAGCGCCTTCAAATCCGTCTTCCCCTTGAACGACACCATGAACGCGATCTGGTCGCCCTCGCGCATGGCCTTCACGGCCTCGGAGAGTTGCTTCGCATCCTTGATCGGGGTGAAGCCCGCATCCTGACGGCGCTTGTAATGCGTCAGCAGCATGCCCTCGAGAAATCCGTTGTCGGCGGCGGCGGACCCATTGGTCACCTCCACCACCACCGCTCCCGAAGCATCCGCGGGCAGGGAATACTTCTGCCGCGATGCCGCGCTCGGCGCCTCGAAGCGCAGGCCGAGCTTGGAGGAGCTGTAACCGCCGCGCGTGTCCTCGCCCTCGGGAGCGGCCTCGTCGGCGGAGGAGTCGCCCTCGCCGGGACGGAAACCGACCTTGACGCTGAGGGAAACCTTCTTGCCATCGCGCCACACCTCGAACGGCGAAGCCTTGCCCGGCGGAAGGTCGGCCACCGAATTGCGGAGGTGTGAGGCGTCGAGGATCGTGACGCCTCCCGCCTTGAGCACGATGTCGCCCGCGAGGATGCCGCCCTTGGCGGCCGGAGAGTTCGGCATCACCTCGCGGATCAACGCGCCCTGAGGATCGGAGAGGCCGAGCGCGCCGGCGAGGTTCTCGTCGACGTCGTCGATCACCACGCCCAGCCAGCCGCGCGTCACCTTGCCGTCGTAGATGAGATCTTCCGCGACCTTCACGGCCATGTTGATGGGGATGGCGAAGCTCACGCCCATGTAGCCGCCGGTGCGTGTGTAGATGGCCGAGTTGATGCCCACCACCTCCCCGCGCAGGTTCACGAGCGGCCCGCCCGAGTTGCCGGGATTCACCGCGGCGTCGGTCTGGATGTAGTCCTGGTACGAGTCGCCCGCGCCGCGGTCGCGGCGGCCCTTGCCCGAGACGATGCCCGCGGTCACGGTGTTCTGCAGCGCGAACGGAGTGCCCACGGCCATCACACGCTCGCCGATGCGCAGCGTCTCCGAGTTGCCGAAGGCCAGCGGCGAGAGGTCTTCCTTCGGCGCGTCGATGCGCAGCACCGCCACGTCGGCCTTCTTGTCGACGCCCACCACCTTCGCGATGTAGGTCTTGTGGTTGGCGAAGCCCACCTTCACGATATCGGCGCCGTCGACCACGTGCGCGTTGGTGAACACGTAGCCTTCCTTGGAGGCGACGAATCCCGTGCCGCCGCCCATCGGGATGTTGCGCCCGGGGCCCCCCTGACCTTGGTCCTCGGGCGCCTGCGGCTGCGGCATGCCGAAGAATTCGAAGAACGGATTCTGCGGCATCTGCTGCTGCGGCGTCCACTTCTTCTCCGTGGTCACCGAGACCACGCCGGGCACGACGGCTTCCACCACCTTCACGAACACGTCGTTCATCTCCGCGACCTTCTTCGGGTCGGTTTGCGCGGCGGCACCCTTGCCCAGCTCCACGGTGCCGCGCTTGGGGCGCGGCGCTTCCTTGGCGTCCTTTGCCTCTTCGGCGAAGGCGCCGGCGGCGAGGACGGTGGACAGCGCGAGGATCAAGGGGACGACACGGAAGCGAAATACGCTCGGCATGGGAAATCCTTTCATTATTCGGGGGATATTTTACATGGGGGCCACGTCGCGGGCAACCGGGTGTCCACGAAGAAAACCCCCGCATTTTCTACGTTTTTGCGTACCAAAAACACAAGAACGCGAAAAAGGAACAGTCATGTCGCAGGCGGATATCGGTCTTATCGGGTTGGCGGTGATGGGTGAAAATCTCGTGCTCAACATGGAGAGCCGGGGCTACACGGTGGCGGTGTACAACCGCACCACGAACAAGGTCGACGACCTCGTGAACGGCCGCGGCAAGGGCAAGAAGCTCGTGGGCGCGCATTCTATCCCTGAGTTCGTGCAGTCGCTGAAGCTGCCGCGCAAGATCATGATGATGGTGAAGGCCGGCCCCGCGGTCGACGATCTCATCGAGCAGCTGATCCCGCACCTGTCGCCCGGCGACATCCTCGTCGACGGCGGCAACAGCTACTTCCCGGATTCGATCCGCCGCACCCGGTACCTCGAGTCGAAGGGCTTCCTCTTCGGCGGCGTGGGCGTCTCCGGCGGCGAAGAGGGCGCGCTCAAGGGCCCGTCCATCATGCCCGGCGGCTCGGCGGCCTCGTGGCCGCACCTCAAGCCGATCTTCCAGGCGATCTCCGCGAAGGTCGGCCCGGGCGGCGACATCCCCTGCTGCGACTGGGTCGGCAACGACGGCGCGGGCCACTATGTGAAGATGGTGCACAACGGCATCGAGTACGGCGACATGCAGCTGATCTGCGAGGCCTACGCGATGATGAAGCACCTGCTGGGCATGACGCCGCCCGAGATGAGCGAAGTCTTCGCGAAGTGGAACAAGGGCCCGCTCGACTCGTACCTCATCGAGATCACGCGCGACATCCTCGCGAAGAAGGATCCGGCCACGGGCAAGTACCTCGTCGACGTGATCCTCGACAAGGCGGGGCAGAAGGGCACGGGCAAGTGGACCTCGCAGAACGCGATGGACCTCGGCATTCCCATCCCGACGATGATGGAGGCCGTGGTGGCGCGCCAACTTTCGGCGCTGAAGGACGAGCGCGTGGCCGCGGGCCGCAAGTTCGCCGCGCCGGCGCTGCGCACGCAGGAGAACCGCGCGAAGTTCCTCGAGTCGATCCACGACGCGCTGTACGCCTCGAAGATCATGTCGTACGCGCAGGGCTTCCAGCTGCTCCGCGCGGCGGGCCAAGAATACAAGTGGGACCTGAACTTCGGTTCGATCGCCTACCTCTGGCGCGGCGGCTGCATCATCCGCGCGGCGTTCCTAGAGGAGATCAAGAAGGCGTTCGACGCGGAGCCGGGCCTCAAGAACCTGATCCTCGCGCCTTACTTCACGAAGGTGATCCAGAACGCCGAGGCCAACTGGCGCCGCGCGGTCTCCGAGGCGGTGCTCTCGGGCATCGCGGTGCCGGCCTTCACCTCGGCGCTCGCCTACTACGACAGCTACCGCTCGCCGGAGCTCCCCGCCAACCTGCTGCAGGCGCAGCGTGACTACTTCGGCGCGCACACCTACGAGCGGGTGGACAAGCCGGGGGCCTTCCATACGGAGTGGCTGGAGGCTTAGGCCCCAAGCCTTGAAGGGGCCGGAGGGGTAACCCTCGCGGCCCTTTTGAATTAATTTCCCATCGCCCCCTTGGGCCGTTCAAGGGGGCGTTTTCAGGGCGATTCACCGCAAGCAGACAGACCGGAGCCGACACGATGTCCTACCAAGCGATCACCCGGTGCCGGATCTGCGGGAACGAGCAACTCGTCCCCATCCTCGACTTGGGAATGCAGGCCCTCACGGGCGTATTCCCCCGCCCCGGTGAGAAGGTGGACACTTCCCCCGTCGTGCTCGTGAAGTGCCATGGCGAAGGGGCCTGTGGCCTCGTGCAGATCCGGGACAGCGTGTCGCTCGAGGAGATGTACGGCGACAACTACGGCTATCGCTCGGGGCTGAACCGCTCGATGGTGGAGCACCTTCGCGGGCTCTCGCGCTTTTGCGCCTCGCGCGTCTCGCTCGCCAAGGGCGACCGCATCCTCGACATCGGCAGCAACGACGGCACGCTGCTCGGCTCGTACCTGGACCTCGCCATGGAAGGGCTCGTGCCCGCCGGCATCTCGCTCGTGGGCATGGACCCCACCATTCGCAAGTTCGGCCACCACTACCGCGACGGTATCACCAAGGTCCCCGACTTCTTCGGCGCGGAGCGCTTCCTGAAGGAATTCCCCGGCGGCGAGGGATCGGCCAAGATCGTTACTTCCATTTCATGCTTCTACGACCTGGAGAATCCGGTGGCCTTCGCGCGCGACGTGAAGCGCGTGCTGCATCCCGAGGGTGCCTGGGTGTTCGAGCAGAGCTACTCGGTGCTCATGCTCGCCAAGAACATGTA
Organism: Fibrobacteria bacterium; assembly: GCA_036263275.1. Lineage (GTDB taxonomy): Bacteria > Fibrobacterota > Fibrobacteria > UBA11236 > UBA11236 > UBA11236. The sequence continues at coordinate 5,430 of DATAHJ010000220.1, forward strand.
CGACACCGCCGTGCAAGAGCACATCGAGTACTACTCGCTGCTGCAGGTCCAGCGGATCCTGGACGAGGCGGGCCTCGCGGTGCGCGAGGTGGAGCTCAACGACTGCAACGGGGGCAGCTTCCGCGTGGTCGCAGGCCACGCGGGCAAGCCTTCCGACCACCCCTCCGTGCGGCTGCTGGAGGCGCTCGAGGACATCCTCGGCATCAACGACCTCGCGGTGTACCGCAACTTCGAGAACAGCGCCAAGCTCCACAAGAAGGAGTTCCGCGAGATGCTGCAGGGCATCAAGGACAAGGGTCTCAAGGTGTTCGGGCTCGGCGCCTCCACGAAGTTCAACGCCGTGCTCCAGTACTGCGAGATCACGCCGGAGCTTTTGCCGATGATCGGCGAGGTGAACGAGGACAAGTTCGGCCGCACCACGCCGGGAAGCCTGATCCCCATCGTATCCGAGAAGGAAATCTTCGCGCTGAAGCCCGACTATCTCGTGGTGGGGCCTTATCACTTCAAGGCCTTCCTGCTCGGGCTTCCGCACGTGCGGAAATACATCGAAGAGGGCGGCAAGCTGATCTTCCCGCTTCCGTCGCTGGAAATCGTCTCCCGATGAACGCAAGCGCGGGATTCTCCGTGCGGAAGCCCGCGCTTCTGGCGCTGAAAATCGCGGTCACGGTGCTCGCCGGCTGGCTGATCGTCCGCAAGATCGACTTCGCCGCCTTGTGGCCGCTGCTGCGCGGCGCGTCCCTCGGCTGGCTGCTGCTCGCGATCGTCGTGCAGTACGGCGTGGTGACGCTCAACGCCATGCGCTGGCGCGTCCTCATCGCCGCGCCCGGCGTGCCGCTGCGCAAATATCTCTATTACGCCTTCGTGGGTGCCTTCCTGTCGCTGGTACTTCCCTCGGCGGCGCTGGCCGAGGGCGCCCGCACGTATGCCTTCGGCCGCCGCTACGGCGGCGTGCAGCGGAACTTCGCCGCCGCCCTCTTCGCGCGCGCCACGGGCTTCGCGATCCAGATAGTGATCGTGGTTGGGGCCATCGCCTTTTCGCACGGCTCCATCCTCGCCCCCTTGCGCGGCCGGGACCTGCATCTCGACGCTCGCCCGCTGTGGGCGGCGGCGATCGGCGTGGCCCTCGCGGCCATCGCCGCGGTCGTCTTCTTCCGCGCGCGGGCCCGCGAGTTCGCGGGCATGTTCTTCGAATACGCCTTGCACGGCAAGGCCCGCCTTGGCCGCGTGCTCGTACTCTCCGCGCTCATCCAGGGGTCGATGGTGCTCACCTCCTGGGCGCTCTTCCGCGCCGTGGGCGTGCACCCCCTGTTCTGGCACGTGGCGGTGATCCCCATCACGATCCAGATCATCCTGCTGCTGCCGGTGAGCTTCGGCGGCGTGGGCGTGCGCGAGTACCTGAGCCTGCTGTTCTTCACCGGCCTGGCCGGGATCCCCGCCGAGATCACGCTGGCCGCGAGCCTCTTGGCGTACGTGTATTGGGTCGCGCTCGCCGCCACCGGCGGCGCATGGATGCTCTATCGCAAGAGCCTGCCCCCCGAAGAGGAAGGAGAGGCGGCATGAGCCTCGGAATCAAACGCAGCTTGTTCCGCATCTTGCCGGAGGCCTTGCGCGTGCCCGCGTGGTACCGCGTGCAACGCTGGAGCGGGCACGCGGAGCCGGAAATGCTGCGCCTGCGCGAGTTCGTGCCGCGCAACCTCGCGGCGCTCGACGTCGGGGCCAACATCGGCCTGTACAGCTACGCCCTGTCGCGCCTGTGCCCGAGGGTGGAGGCCTTCGAGCCGCAGCCGGAGTGCGCGCGCGTGTTGCGCGCATTCTCGCGCGGCCGCAACGTGCGCCTGCACGAGTCCGCGCTCTCGGATGCCGAGGGCGAATTGACCTTGCATGTGCCCGTGATCGGCGGCGAGGCCGCCACGGGCATGGCGAGCCTGCGCGCGGAGGCGGCGCAAAATTCCGATGGCGCGGGCGTGCGCCGCCTGCAGGTTCCGGTGCGGCGCCTCGATTCCTTCGGCTTCACGGGCTTGGGGTTCATCAAGATCGACGTGGAAGGCCACGAGATCGAGGTGCTGCGCGGCGCCGAGGAGACGCTGGCGCGCGAGAAACCGGTGCTGCTGATCGAGATCGAGCAGCGGCACCTCGGCTTCCCGATGACCGACGTCTTCGACTGGCTGCGCGCGCGCGGCTATGCGGGATTCTTCCTGCGCGGCGGGCGCAAGGTCCCGCTCGAGGAGTTCTCGTACGCGGCGGACCAGGAGCCGTGGCTGGACGACGTGCGCCACGAGCGCTATTCGCGCATCCGCGGCCGCTACGTCAACAACTTCTTCTTCGCGCCGCGCTAGGCGCGCGCCGTTTTCGCTTCGGCCCAGACGCGCGCGATCACGTCGAGAAGCTTGTCGGCGCAGCGCGCCAGGCTCAAGTCTTCCAGCACGGCCTCGAAGGCCTGCGACCGGGCGGCGGACGGATGGCCGGCCGCTTCATCTAGCGCGCGCGCCAACGCTTCCGCCGACCCGGACTTGAACACGCTCCCGCAGCCGTATCGCCGCTGGAAGTCGGCGAAGAACGGAAGGTCCGAGGCGAGATACGGCGCGTGGTGGCGCAACGCTTCCGTGAGCACCGCGCTCTGCGATGCCCAGCGGTACGGCAGTATCACGAGCGCCATGCGCGCCAGTTCGCCCGGCAGCGCGGCGTCCTCGACATAGCCCCGGAAGTCGACGAAGGGGCGATGCGCCGGGGAAACACCGGCCTTCAGCGACTCGACGTACGCCTCGTTGCCGGGCGCGGGGCCGCCCAAAAGCCGCAAGGGAGGATAAAGCCCCGGCGCGCGGCCCTGGTAGGCCTCCAAGAGCAAGTCCACGCCCTTCTTGGGGCTGATCATCCCGTAATAGCCCCAGAAGGGACGCTCCCCATCAAGGGGCGGCACGGGAAAGCGCGCCGCGTACGCGGGCACGGGGATGACGACGAGATCGTCCTTCACCCCGATGCCACGCATCTCCGCGACGTACAGATCCGCCTGCACGACGCGCGCGGCGGCGAGCCGCATGATCGCGCGCTCGTAGGCATGGTAGAGCGGGCGCGCGAGGCGAGGCAGGTGCTTGGCGTACACCGAGGGCATCTCATGCGCGACCACGATCACCGGCACGCGAAGGCGCCGCGCGGCACGCAGAAACGACGGAAGGAAGGGACCTGAGGCCGTCGGCGTGTGCTGCACGATGACGGCGTCGAAGCCTTCATGCAGGCGCGCGCGGAGCGACAGCCAGCGAAAGGCCGTGCGCTTGTCGCGCCAGAAGTACATCGGTTCGGTGACGACCTCGTGCCCCCGGCGCTCCAACTCGCCCTTGTACTGGGCGATGAAGTCGCTCATCCCGTTGTTGCGGAACGGGTAGGGGCCGATGATGAGGAGTTTCATGAAAACAGTTACGAGTTACGAGTTACGAATCGGAACGCGAGGGAGAACAAAACCTTGCCCTTCATTCGTCACTCGTAACTCGTAACTGAGTCGCCGCGTTTATGCGGCGATGCCCTGCTCCTTCAGGTCCGCCCGCATCATCATGTCGACGAGGCCGTCGAACTTGACCTTGGGCTTCCAGCCCAGCTTCGCCACGGCCTTGGCCGGGTCGCCGAGCAACAGCTCCACCTCGGCGGGGCGATAGAACTTCGGATCCACCTCCACGAGCAGCTTGCCGGTCTTGCGGTCGCGGCCCTTCTCGTTCTCGGCGGTCCCGTCCCAGACGATGTCCCAGCCGCAAATCGCGGCCGATTTCTCGGCGAACTCCCGCACGGTGTGCATCTCGCCGGTGGCGGCCACATAGTCGTCGGCCTCGGGCTGCTGCAGCATCATCCACATCATCTCGGCGTAGTCGCCGGCGAAGCCCCAGTCGCGCTTGGCGTCGAGGTTGCCGAGCCGCAGCACCTCGGCCTTGCCGACCTTCATCTGCGCCAGCGTGAGGGTGATCTTGCGGGTCACGAAATTCTCGCCGCGGCGCGGCGACTCGTGGTTGAAGAGGATGCCGTTGCTGGCATGCATCCCGTACGCCTCGCGGTAATTCTTCGTGATCCAGAAGCCGTACAGCTTCGCCACGCCGTACGGCGAGCGCGGATAGAAGGGCGTGAGCTCGGTTTGCGGCGTCTCCACGACCTTGCCGTAAAGTTCGGAGGTGGAGGCCTGGTAGAAGCGCGCGTCCAGCTTGTTGCTGCGCATGCCCTCGAGCAGGCGCAGCACGCCGGTGGCGTCGACGTCGGCGGTGGACTCGGGAGAATCGAACGACACACGCACGTGGCTCTGGGCCGCGAGGTTGTACACCTCGGTGGGGCGCACCAGCGCGAGGATGCGGTTCAGGCTGCTGGAGTCGGACATGTCGCCGTAGTGCAGCTCGTACACCTTGCCGGCCTTGCGGGCGGCGGCCTGAGCCTCCTCGATGCGCGTGCGATTGAACAGCGAGGTGCGGCGCACGATGCCGTGCACGTCGTAGCCCTTCGCGATCAGGATTTCGGCGAGGTAGGATCCGTCCTGTCCGGTGATGCCGGTGATCAGCGCGATTTTGTTGCTCATGATGCCCTGCGTAATGCCCTGTGACGCCGCGAAAATACGCGGAGCCGAAGGCGACAAATTAGCAACCGGAGGCCCTAAAATCCGGCCTGAGATGGGTTCCCGGAGGCCTGAATCCCCGAATCGGAGGGAAAATCAAGGCCGTCCCACTCCGTCAGGAAACGTTCCCGGAACTCCCGCAGGAAGGCGTGGCGGGATTCGGCCCAGCGCCGCGCCGTCGCCGTGTTCATGCGATCCCGCAGGCGCAGCAGCTTCTCGCCGAAATGATTGAGCGAGGAGGATTTTCCGTGGCGGTATTCTTTCGCGGTCATCTGCTCCCGTTCGGTGAGGGCGGGATCGAAAAGGGCTTGGTTCACGCTTCCCCCGTAAGCGAAGCAGCGCGCGATGCCGATCGCGCCCAGCGCGTCGAGGCGGTCGGCGTCCTGCACCACGCGGAACTCGACCGACTTCTCCGCCTCGACTCCCGACAGTTCGCGTCCGAAGGACATGCCCGCGAGGATACGGAGCACGTGGTCGACGACGTCCGCGGACAAGTCGAGCCCGCGCAAGAACGCCTCCAACTCGCGTTCCGCCTTCGCCGGGTCGTCGTTCAGCTTGGGATCGGCGACGTCATGCAGCAGCGCGGCCAGCTCCACCACTTGGGTATTGCCGCCCTCGGTTTCCGCCAGTTGCAGGGCGCTCCGGCGCACGCGGTCGGCATGGAAGAAGTCGTGGCCGCACGAGCGGCCCTCGAGTTTTTCGCGCGCATGAGCTTCGGCGGCGAGCAGGGGATCGGACATGGGGGAACGATAGAATCCGGGTCCGTTCTTCGAGGTTGTCAGTTGTCGGTTGTCCGAAACACAAACCCAGGCAACCCGGACAACTGACAACGACAAAGATCCGCACGCACAGCTTCGTGACAACGGCAACGTCACGTCCCCGAAGATTGGCGACAACTTCGAAGAAATACCCTGGAAGTGGTTATTCTTCCCCCATGGGCTACCGTGGAACAAACAGTTTCGACGAGCGCGACAAGCTGTTCGGGGAGGTGACGGGCGACCGCAACAAGGCCAAGAAGGGCCTCGAGTCGCTGTTCGCCCCCAAGGCCACGCCCGGGGGGCCTGGGGACGCCTGCGCGGGCGGCCACGCCTGGATCCGCGACTGGGACCGGCAATACAAGTGCGTCCGGTGCAAAACTCCCAAGCCGGGGACCTGATCCGCCCCCCTGCCCCCATTGTCCGGCCCCGCCCGGTCGATTAGATTTAGCCCTGAATTCGCGCCTCCGGAGCCGCCATGAACCGCACCCAATTCTTCGTCGTCCTCGCCCTTTACCTCGTCGGCGTTCTCGCCTGCACGCAGTGGGCCGTTTCGCTGGGATCGACGCGCGTGCTCGGCCTTGTGCTGTGGACGTCGTTCTTCGCCTTCTGCAACGCGCTCTTCTGGGTGACTTGCTGGAGCCGCGAGCACTGGATGGGCTGATGGCGTAGAGCAGGGAGCGAGGAGCCTGGAGCCGAAGAATTTTCCCGGCTCGCCTTCGCCCTCCTCTCCAAGCTCTTCGCTCCCCGCTCCCTCCTACTCCAGCGCCACGACCCTCAACTGGATCGACCGCCGCCCCCGGAAGCTGTTCCACTCGGGATGGAAGACGATCCGCGCGAGGCGGTCGCGGCCGTCGACACGGTCCATCATATGCCCGAGGTTGAACCCGATCGCGTTGAGGACGTTTCCGTTTCCCGCGCGGACGGCGAACTTCAGGTGCTTGTCGCCCACGAGCCTCGGCTCTCCCCGGATCTCGACGTCCTCCGCGTAGAATAGCGGCGCCTCGTTGCGCGGGCCGAAGGGCTCGAAGCGTCGCAGCCAGGTGAGCCCCTCGTCATCGATGTCCCGCAAGTCGACGGCCAGCGACGCCTCGACCTCGGCGGGCTTGGGGCCCTCGGCGAAGATCGCAAGCGCCCGCTCGTTCATGCGCGCCCGGAACTCGGCGATGCGGTCGGCGCGAATGGAAAGCCCG
>DATAHJ010000221.1:0-8126 GCA_036263275.1 Fibrobacteria bacterium
GCGGGAGGTCCTTCGCGTCGGTGATCTTCGTCGTGTCGGACTTCCAGCCGGGAAGGGTTTCGTACACCGGCTTCACGCGCTCGAGGCGCGCGAGCGACGAGGGGAAGTTCTCCACGCGCGCGCCGTCGATCTCGTAGGCGACGCAGACGTCGATGCTCTCGAAGGAATCGAGCACGTCGAGCTTGGTCACCGCCAGGTGCGTCAGGCCGTTCACCTGCGCCGCGCGCCGCACCACCACGGCGTCGAACCAGCCGCAGCGCCGCTCGCGCCCCGTGGTGGCCCCGAACTCATGCCCGATGCGGCGAAGGTCGGCGCCCAGCTCGCCTTCGATTTCGGTGGGGAACGGCCCGTTGCCCACCCGCGTGGTGTAGGCCTTGACGACGCCGATCACCTGCTGGATGGCCGTGGGGCCCACGCCCGAACCCGCGCAGGCCGCGCCGGCGACGGTGTTCGACGAGGTGACGAAGGGATACGTGCCGTGGTCGACGTCGAGGAAGGTTCCCTGCGCGCCCTCGAACAGCAGTCCCTTGCCCGCCTTCAGCGCGCCGGCCAGCAGCGCCACGCAATCGGCGACGTAGGGCCGCAGCTTCTCGCCGTAGGCGCGGTACTCGGCGTGGATCGGGTCCAGGGCCGCGGCCTCGCCGCCGTAGATCTTCGTGATGACCTCGTTGTGCGCCGCGACGGCCTTCTCGAGCCGCGCGCGCAGCTGATCGTCCTCGAGCAGGTCGCCCACGCGCACGCCCACGCGCGCGACCTTGTCGTAGTAGGCGGGGCCGATGCCGCGGCCGGTGGTGCCGATGGCGTGCTTGCCTGCGGCCTTTTCCTTCAACTGGTCGAGCAGCTTGTGGGTCGGCAGCACCACTTGGGCGGCCTCCGAAAGCCACAGGCGGCCCGCCGCGTCGATTCCCTTGCCGAGCACGTCGTCGATCTCATGAAGGAGCTGCGCCGGGTCGAGCACGACGCCGTTGCCGATCACGCAGGTCTTTCCGGGGTGCATGAGGCCGGAGGGGAGCAGGTGGAACACGAACTTCTGGTCGCCCACCTCGACCGTATGGCCGGCGTTCGCGCCGCCCTGGAACCGGATGACGTAATCGGACTCCTCGGTCAGGTAGTCCACCACCTTGGCCTTGCCTTCGTCACCCCACTGGGCGCCCACGACGACACGGTTGGCCACACGATTTTCCACGGGATTCGGCATCTTAAACCCTTGCGAACAAAGGGGGTGAAGGTAGAAAAGGCCGGGCGGGACGAGGGCCGAAATGGGCATCCCATCGGGCCGGAAGTGCCCCCGCCAACTAGATTAACCTCCCATGCGACGAATTCTCCGCGCGCTTTTCCGGGCGGCCCCGATCCTGTGCCTGGCCGCGGTGGCCCTGCAGGCGCATCCCAACGGAACCTCCAAGGCCGTGATCCGCCTGCTGGATCACGATTCGCTGACCCTGGAAATCGACGCCAACGTCATCACGATGTTCAACGCCACCGGTATCTATCCGCGCGAGGGCGACTATCGCTCCGACACGGTGCGGCGGTACCAGGAGGCCGCCGCCCAATACGCCCTGTCGCGCGTCACCCTGAAGGCGGACGGAAGATCCTTCCTCGGGCCCGAGCCCTTGCGTTGGAAGCGAAACGGCAAGGATCCTTCGGACGCGCTCGTGGGCGACAGCGCGGCGCTGTGGGACACGTCCTTCGTGGTCACGTTTGGCGGGCGGCTTCCCGTCGGCGCGCGGAAACTCTCCTTCTCCGCGGCGCTGTTTCCCGAGTTCGGGGCGCAGACGCTTTGCGAGACCTCCGTATATTGGCGCGATACGCTGATCCAGCGGCGATGGCTCGACCTGGACGGCACCGTGAAGCTTCCGCTGCATCGGGACTCGCTGGAAGCCACGCTGGCGAAGACGCGGGCGCAGCCCGCGTCCGCCTCCGGCGGGAACCTGCTTTTGCGTTTCGTCAAGCTGGGGTACAAGCACATCCTCCCCCTCGGCGTCGACCACATCCTCTTCGTGGTGGGGCTCTTCTTCTTCTCGACGCGCATGCGTCCCCTGCTCTGGCAGGTCACCGCGTTCACCGTCGCCCACTCCATCACGCTGGCGGTGACCTTGCTGGGCATCGCGTCCCTCCCCGGGCGAGTGGTGGAGCCTCTCATCGCCTTGTCCATCGCGGTGGTGGGCCTGGAGAACGTGTTCTTCCGGCAGGCGCGCGCCTCGCGCTGGCTGCTGGTGTTCGCCTTCGGCCTCGTGCACGGCATGGGCTTCGCGGGCGTGCTGGGCATGCTGGGCCTGCCCGAGGGAGGCTTCTGGCCCGCGCTCATCGGCTTCAACGCGGGCGTGGAACTGGGGCAGCTGAGCGTCATCGCCGCGGCCTTCGCTCTCACGGCCTGGTTTCGCGGCAGGGCCTGGTACTTCAAGGGAATCGTGGTCCCCGTCAGCCTGCTGATCAGCGCGATAGGGCTTTACTGGGCGGTCACGCGGGCGATGGGGTAGTTCGTCGGGGGAGAAGAATTGTCGGTTGTCGGTTGTCAGGAACAGCAACCCGCATGCCTGCCCTGACAACTGAAAACGACGAAGAATCAATACCGAAGGAAAGTGACAACTGCAAAGAACCGATTCCGAAGAATGGCGACAACTTTGAAGTTTCGCCCCCGAAGAACTCCCCCTACTTCAACGAATTGAAGAACACGAACGTCGTCTTGCCGGGCTGCACGTCCACTTCGCGCACCTCGGAGCGCACCGTTTGCCCCGAAGCGTCCACCGCCCCGACCTGAAGGGTGCGCTTGCCGGCGGGCGCGGTGATGCGCGCGACCTGGACAGTGCCCGGCAGCAGGAACCAGGAGCGTGCATCGGCCTGCTCCAGCTGCCCCGAGAGGAAGTCGGTGCCGAGGTTGGTCAGCAGGTTGAGGAAGGGATTGTCGGTGCGCAATTCGGCCTTGGCCTTCTCCGCCGCGAGCGTCCGCAGCGCGACGCGCGTCACGGTGCGAATGAGCACCGTCGTGCGATTGCGCTCAAGGTCGCGCTTCAGTTCGTCCCCTGCCTCGCCCCAGGGTTCGCCGCGCGTCGCGCCCGAACCGGCCGCGTCCGCCACCGAGAGCGCCTGCGAGCGGGAGGACACCTTGCGCAACGAGGGCATGGCCCATTTGATCGAGAACGTGGTTCCTGAGCGCGTCGAGCGACCGCTGCGGGTACTCCCCGACCCGGTGGACGAAAGATCCGGCACCGCCAGCGCGTCGGTCACCGTCTTGCCGTTCGCATCGCGGTACTGGTAGACGATCACGCCGTCACGTATCCAGGAGCCCCAGAACATCGTTTCCCCCACCGCGGGCGAGCGGCCGATCTCGCCGACCACCACCACCGTTCCGCTGTCCGCGCCCGGCGAGGCGGAAACGGTATCGGGGCATTCCAGTTCCAGCAGGCGGATGTCGTCCGGACGGTCCGCGGCGCGCAACAGGCGGCATGCCGTCGCCGCCATGCGCGGGGGCACGGGCTCCTTCGCGTCGCGATGCGCCTTCACGGCGAAGTAGGCGGAGATGGCCGCGTCGTCGCGCTCGCCGAGCGCTTCGTAGACCAAGGCCGCGATGCCGCGATACAGCGGATCGTCGCGGTACCCGTCCTTGTCATTGCCCGCCTTGCGGCGATATTCGTCGACCAGGAGCTGCGCTTGGCGCATCTCCACGCGCGCGCCGTCAAGATCGCCCAGCGCGAGATAATTGAAGGCCTGGAACACGCGCAGCCACATGACCTCGTACGGGCGCCCCCGATAGGGGCGCACGTTGTCGTTGACGAGCAGCGAGGCGGCCTCGTTGGTCACGGAACGGGTGTAGAGCGATTCGTAGGTGTCGGCCGCGCGCGCGAGGAAGACGATGCTGCTGTCGTAACGACCCGCATAGTGATAGAGCAGGCCGAGGTCCATCTCATAGAGCAGGCGGCTGTGGCTTCCGTAGAGGGACTCGCGGTTGGCGCGGACCGACTTGGCCGCCTCGAGATAATCCTGCGAGGCGGCGCGCTTGGCGATCTTCTCGTAGCGCACCAGCGCGCTGTTGGCGCAGCCGCCGAGAAACAGCGCGAACGGCACGAACAGCGTAGCGCACGCGAGGAGGACGGCGGCGCGGCGCATGGGGCGCCTCCCCGATGCGGCCATGGGCGGGCTAGATTCCGGCCGCGCTCTTGGTCACGTACTTCTTGATTTTCTTGTCGCCGATCCAGACCTTGCGGTTCGACTCGAGGTTGACCAGCTCCAGGTTGACCTGGTAGAAGATCACCGACTTGCCGGCTTCCTTGTCGACGATCGAGTTGATCGTGCCGATCAGCATCATGTCCGCGCCGCTCTCCTCGCCCGCCTTGCTGCGGGTGTCCACGGAGGCGTTGGTGGCCTGGTCGGCCTTCTCGTCGCGGAGCTGGTCGCGCTCGTCCTTGTTGGCCACGAAGGCGACCTTTCCCGAATTGATGAGCGTGCGCTCGATGTCCTTGATGAAGGTCTCGGCGTCGATGTGCTCATGGCTCTTGTTCTTCACCGAGCCGACGATGACGGTGGGGATCTTGCCCTCCGCCTCGAAGGGCTTGTACCACGACGAGGACAGGCAGTCGCGCAGCATTTCCTCGGCGGTCAGCCGGGAATCCGTGTCGTTCCACTTGCCCGACAGGTCGATCACGCTGTCGTGCGTGACGCGGCTCACCTTGGTGCCGCCGCACGCCCCGAGCAGGGCCGCGGCGACGGCCAGGCCGGCGACGCGGAAAACGGTGCGAAAAGCCAAGGGAGAAGTCTTGCGGTTCATGAAAAGCCTCCAGAATGGTCAATAGTTTAGATAATTGGGCTTCCCCGGCCCATGTCGGGCAGGGCACGGAATTTACCGTAAATCCATCCCCACGTTGTTTGAGTTCGAAAAGCGGCGTTGCAATTTTTCGAACACGCGCCACTGAAACGATTTGTTACGGAAGCCGCCGCACTTTGGGGGCCTTTCTTCGCGCACCCCCGAAGCTTCGCGGCAAACAGGAAGCTTCCCGCGGCCCAAGGCTTCAAAAACGTGAATCCGGACCGTTGTAGTTTATGGGCTCATTTTCCCCCGGAGCCCCCCATGAGACTTCCCGCTCTCGCCCACTTCGCCCCGTTGGCGTCCCTCGTCCTGCTGGGCGCGGCCCACGCCGGTTCCGCGGATGCGACCACCCGCACCGAGAACAAGAACATCACCGTCGTCAAGGCCGAGACCACCGCCGACGGCAGCAGTTCGATCGCGCGCGAGAAGATCCAGGACTGCATCCTCGCGCTTCCCGATCCAGAGCGCGTGGAGGCGCTGGTTTCCTCGGAGGCGGTGTACGTGCAGGGGATCAACGGCGAGAAGCGCAACGACTGGATCAAGTCCTACTCCGCCCGCCTCGACGTCACCTACCTGACGCGCGAGAAGGATCTCGTCATCGTCACGACGCGCAGCGTGCAGGGCCAGCCGCCCGTGTTCCGCGAAGTGGAGAAGACCCTGCGCCACACCGAGACCTTCGTCTCGACCCCCGCCGAGGGCGACACCTTCGGCGGGCGCAGCGACCGTCGCTATTACTTCACCACCGCCGAGGGCGCCGTCAAGGACGTGAAGGCCCGGGCGCGCGTGTGGATCGGACAGCAGGCGCCGGCGGTTTGCCCGGTCAAATAACCGGGTGAGGACCAAACAAAAAAGGCGCCGCAACGGGCGCCTTTTTTTGTTTGGGTCAATCGGAATCAATAGGTCAACTTCCGCACCTTCGTCTTCCGCATTCCGGAGGAGAACAACAGGGACACGTCGAGGCCCGCGGCCTGGTCGGCATGGGTGTTGGCGATCACGCGGTACGGAACGCGCACCCGCAATTGCAGGTTGTCGAGCACGTCAAGGTAGACGCCCGCCTGCACGAGTCCTTCCACGCCAAGGCCGTCGCCGAACGGCTCGTTCTTGTAGTCGAGCGAACGAAGGCCGGCGCCGAGACCGACGAAGGGCCTGAACGCAGCGTCCCCGAACAGGTAGGAGACCGACATGTCGCCTCCCCAATTGTTGCGCGGGGCCCAGTAGTCCACGTCAAGCCCCATGTCCCAGTTCTCGCGGAAGCGGATGGACTGGGCCAGCGACAGGGAGAGGAACTGGGGACTGATCGTGGACATGTCGCCCGACACGCCGCCCAATGCGCCGATGCCGGGGCCGATGGCGTAGCGGCTGAGCGCGACCGTGGTGGTCTCGGGGCGGGAAGTCAGGTTGACGTCCTCGGCGTGGGCGGTGCCGATGGCGGCGAACAGGGCGAGGGCGGGAAGGAAAGCGGCGACAGCGCGCATGGGGACCTCCGTGAGTCGCTGCAATATACTAGGGTGATAAGGGCGAGCCATGGCTCGCCCATGGCTCGCCCATGCCTAGGTGACGGCGATCCGCCGCATGAGCCAACGGCCCGGAAGCATCCAGAGCAACCCGCCCAGCGCCCACGCGAACGGCGTCCCCGCCGCGAGCATGCCCAAAACATCGGTCACGGGCATCGCCCCGAGCATGCCACCCACCGTCCTGCCGGTGGAAGCGGGCGACGAAGGCGCGTGGCGCAACGCCGCGAGCGCATGACGCAAAAGCCAAACGAGCAGGATCAGCACGGCCGCCACGGCCACGGCCGTCCATCCGCGAACGGTGGAAGCGAAAGCCGCCCAGCCCGCGAACCACGCCGCGAGCCCGGTGAAATAAGCCCGCACGCGGCCCATGCCGTTGCCCGTCACCTCGTCGCGGGCGAGGAAGGTGACCAGCGCGACATAGAGCCCGAGCGAGGCCAACGCGCCGTACGACGCCGCCGGCAGCGTCCCGAAGGTCTTGATCGAGGGAAAGTTCAGCGCCATCCCCGCGGCGAGGTTGAGCACGCGACACGCGGCCATCGAGAGCGGCCCGACGAAGGTGCCCTTCAGCACGAAGTTGTAGAGGAAGATCGCGGCGACCAGCAGCACGCCCACCTGCGCGCTCACCGGGTTGGCGAGCCATTGAAGGGCGAGTCCAAGCGCGAAGAATACGATGACAAGCAGCCAAGCGCGGATGAGGGGTATTCTGCCGGAGGGCAACGGCCTCCCCGGTCTTTCTTTGCGGTCCACCTCGACGTCCGCGACATCGTTGAGGGCCATGCCCGCCATGACGAAAAGCGCGGCCGCGACAAGCGCGAGGAACAGCGACGACCACGCGGCGTACCCTCCCCCGATCCAGTAGCCGGCGAAGGCGTTCGACATCGAGCCGAACACGGCAGGGAAACGGACGAGTTGCAAGTAGGAACGCATGGAGGGAAAGTTACGAATTACGAGTTACGAGTTAAAAACACCATCACCCGTAACTCGAAACTCGTAATTCGTAACTTTGGGAGCTTATGTCCTTCGAGCCCTACCTCGCCCGCAAATACTTCTGGGCACAACGCCGCAGCCTCGCTTCGGGACTGATCGCGCTGTTCTCCGCGGTGGGCGTCATGCTCGGGACCTGGCTGCTGGTCTTCGTGCTCTCGGCCATCAACGGGTTCGAGGAAGAGGTCAACGACCAGCTCACCGGCAAGGACGCGCACGTCGAGGTGACGCGCGACCGCTACGTGCCCATGCGGGGATACGACTCGCTGCGCCGCGAGGTGCTGCGCGTGCCGGACGTCGTCGCCGCCGCGCCCTTCATCCTCTCCAAGACCGTGGCCTCCAGCCGCGGGGAGCAGGACGGCATCCTCGTCTACGGCATCGACGCCGCGCTCTCGCGCGGGGTGATCAACCTCGCCACCACGGTCACGCGCGGCGAATACCGCCTCGACTCGCTCGCCGACACCGCGGGCCGCCGATTTCCCGCCGTGATCCTGGGCCAGGCCCTCGCCGCGCGCCTCGGCGCCTCCCCCGGCGACAAGGTCTTCCTCGCCGACTTCTCGGGCAGCGATTTCACCACCGGCAACATCATGCCGCGCATCCAGCCCTGCGTGGTGTCGGGCACCTTCGAATCCGGCATGTACCAGTACGACGAAACGCTGGCCTACGTCTCGCTCGCGACCGCGCAGAGGCTGTTCGGCATGCCCGGCGCGGTCACGGGCCTGCAGCTGCGCGTGCGCGAACCGGCCCGCAGCCCCGACGTCGCCAACGCTCTCGACGAGAAGCTCGGCTTCCCTTACCGGGCGGTCGATTGGCAGGCGAAGAACGCG
>DATAHJ010000222.1:0-1783 GCA_036263275.1 Fibrobacteria bacterium
GCCGCCGCTGATGAGGAAGCGCAGCCGCCCGCCCAGCGCCTTGCGCAGGCGGGCGTAGACCAGCGCATCAAACAAACGATGCATCGGATTAAAGCCGTGCATGGCTTCCGGGTCGCGCGTCATGGCGGCGCGCAGCGCGGCTCGCGCGATCAAGCCACGCGGCCCGGGCGTCGCCTCGCCGGAGGCGAGCATCTTCGCCTGCACGCGCTCGAGCAGGCGGGGAACCGCCGTGAGCGCGGTGGGGCGCACTTCACGCAGAAGCTCGCCGAGACGCTTCGCATCGTCGGCAAAGTAGATGGGGCAGCCGACAGAGAGGTAATAGTAGAGCGTGGTGCGCTCGAAGGCGTGCGCCAGCGGCAGGACGGAGAGGCCGACGTCGCTTTCGGGCGAGAGCGGAAAGCGCGCGGCCACCCCACGCACCTGCGACTCGAAGTTCGCGCGCGTGAGCATCACGCCCTTGGGAAAGCCCGTGCTGCCGCTGGTGTACACGATGGTCGCCACGGCGTTCGTGTCGTTCGCGTTGTCCGTTTCCGGGGAGTATTTTGCCGCGAAGGTATCCCCCAACTTCAGCACGTCGTCCCATGCGAGAATCCGAGCGTCAGGCCCCTCGCCGAACTCGTTGGCCTCGGTATTCTCCGGCGGTGCGGGCGTGATCACCTGCAGATTTTTCAGATATTCCGCGACGCGGTCAACATCCTTCTCCGCCTCGGCGAACAGGATTTTCATGCCGCTGTCGCGGATCTCGTAGTCGAGATTCTCGGGCGAGATGTTGGCGAACAGCGGCACGGTGACCCCGCCCGCGGCCTGGATCGCGAGGTCCATCATCACCCAGTGCGGGGATGAATCCGCCAGGATTCCGACCGCATCCCCCGGCCCAAGTCCCATCGCCCGCAGGCCGAAGGCCAACCGATGAACCTGATCGACCACAGCGGATCCCGACCATGATTTCCAAACGCCGTTTACGCGCCCGTTCAGGAGGGCGGGTTGCCGGCAATCGGGCGGGAGAAAGGGGGTTTTCATGCCGATGGATGAGGGGGTGGGGGCGTTCGTTGGGAGCCCTCGTTTGTCCGTGAATATCTTCGGGAATATTAAGTCCTGGGGATATGGAATCCGGGAGCGGAATCGCTTCAAAATCAGCGCGAAAAGGTCCTCAAAACGAGCTCGAATCGACCCGGAACGGGAGGGAATCGGGGGGCCGGAAGACTAGATTTCACCCCGCTCCGGACATCCGGAGGTAGCCGCCGCCGCACCAGAGGAACGCATGCAAGACACGCCCACGCCGTCCGCGCCCGCCCCTGTCTCCGAAACCCGGAAGTCGTCCCCGGGGAGCCCGTACCGGGCCTTTTTCTGGAGCGCGCTCGTCATGGCCGTCCTGTGCTTCGGGCTCGGCACCCTGCGCCTCGGCATCAAGCGTCCCGCGCGCGCCGACGCCTACTTCATCACCGGCATCCTCGGCATCCTCAGCGCCTCCATGGCCATGAGCCTCGGGGCGGCGCACGAGCGCGCGCGCCGCAGCCAGCAGGGCCTGCAGGACTCCGTCGACCGCCTGCAGGACAGCATGCGCGACATGCCCCGCGCCCTCATGGACGAGAGCGTGAAGGTGGCGGAGCGCGAGGCCGCCGGCCGCCGCGCCGACCAGGAGCGCCAGGCGCGCGAGCTGCGCGACGCGCTCGAAGAGGGCATGCGCACCGGCTTCGCGCCGCTGGCGCCCGCGCTCTCGGACCGGATCGCCGCCGCGCTGGGCGGCCTCTCCGACGCGTTGCGGCAGGATCGCGAGGAGCGC
>DATAHJ010000223.1:0-4401 GCA_036263275.1 Fibrobacteria bacterium
GGCGGCCTAAGAGGCCGCCCGCGTTTCGGCGGCAAGCACGGTATTGGTCAGCAGCATGGCGATCGTCATCGGCCCCACCCCGCCCGGCACGGGCGTGATGTAGGACGCCTTCGGCTCCACCGTCTTGAAATCCACGTCGCCGCACAGGCGGTAGCCCTTCGGCAACGCCGCGTCGTCCACCCGGTTCATGCCGACGTCCACCACCACCGCGCCGTCCTTGACCATGTCGGCCCGGATGAACTCCGCGCGGCCGATGGCCGCCACCAGCACGTCGGCCTGCCGCGTCAGCGCGGCGAGGTCCTTCGTCCCGCTGTGGCACACCGTCACGGTCGCGTCCGCGTCCTCCGCCTTCTGCACCAGCAGGTTCGCCAGCGGCTTGCCCACGATGTTCGAGCGGCCCACGATCACCACGTGCTTTCCCTTCAGCGAAACTCCCGAGCGGCGCAGCAAAACCTGCACGCCCCACGGCGTGCAAGGCTTGAATCCCGGCCGGCCCAGCATCACGTTGCCCAAGCTCACGGGATGAAACCCGTCCACATCCTTCTCGGCCGCGATCAGGTTCAGCAGCGACTCCTCCGGCAGCCCCTTCGGCAGCGGCAACTGCAGCAGGATTCCATGCACCGACGGGTCGTTGTTCTGCGCGATCAAGTGCGCGCGCAAGTCGGCCTCGGAAATGTCCGCCGGCAGGCGATGCGTCGTCGCGTTCATGCCGACTTCCTTGGCCGCCGCGTCCTTCGCGCCCACGTACACCTTGCTGGCCGGATCCTCGCCCACCAAGGTCACGCTCAGGCCGGGCGTCACGCCCTTCTCCTTCAGCCGCGCCACGCGCCCCTTGAGCCGCTCGCGAACCTCCTGCGCAACCTTCTTCCCGTCCAGCAACGACGCCATTTCAACCTCCGTTAGAAGCGGAAAAGTAGGAACTGCAACAAGTGGGGGTTTTCTGCCGGTGGTCCGGATCGTTCGGTGATCTTCGCCATCACACAATCCCGCGAGGACGCGACAAAACCACGTGCGGCGGCGCGATGGAATGAATGTAGGGGCAAATAATTATTTATCCCTACGACCACAACGGGGCAACGCCGCATCGCGCCGCCCGCAGCAAGCCCAAACGCAAAAAAAGATTTTTGGGTTTCGGCGGAGCGAGACCAAGCGAGGGCAGGAGGACCGAGGAAGCGGTACTGGAGTACCGCGACCGAGGCCGACGCACCATCGCGCCGGTCGCAGCCCGCCCAAACCAAAAAGAGGCCCTGTCGACTTATCGCGCGATGATTCCAGACCTTGCATTGAAAAAGGTTGACGCAACCCTTCCGGTTCGCCCTTCCCCTCGAGGGGGCTTGAGCTAGACGGACGGAATCCGCGTCTGTTCAATTCAAGATTGTAAAGTCGGAACTTCGGCGCGTGCGACAGGGCCCGTTTTTGCGCCCCCGATCAACCCTTCCGCGCCAAGGCGCGGTCGAGGGAATCATTCAGGGATTTCGCCTTGGCCACGAGGCTTCGGTCGTTTTGCTCTTGCTCCTCCAGCTTGGCTTTGGCCTCGAACAATTCTCCCGCGATGCCGAGGGCCGCGAGCGCGAGCAGGCGGAAGTTCTCGGGCGAAGGGGCGTCGCCCGCGCCGACGGCGCGGGCCTTGTCGTTGACATAGCCCGCGAGGCGCTCGAGCGCCTCGGCGGGCTGGTCGGTGCGCAGCTGCACCGATTCGCCGCAGAGCATGATCTTGGCCGAACGCACCTCCCCGCGCGTCGCGGCATTCCCCTTGGAATCGTTCGGCTGGGAGGCGGTCATGATGTTCGTTTCCGCTTAGGCGAGCACGGCGTCGAGCCGGGCCGCCAGGTCGCGCACGCGCTCCCCGGCGCGGGAGACGTTGCCGGCGTGGGCTTCGGCCTCGCCGCGCAACCGCTCGATCTCGGCGTCCTTGCCCGCGACCTCGCGCTTCAGCTCTTCGATGCGCGCGACGGCTTGTTCCACTTTACCGGCAAGGGTTTCGAACTCGGCGGATTGCATGCTGAAAGGCTCCTTTTCGTGTTTTTTGCGGCTTTCCCCCGCCATTTTAGCCAAGCGAGGAAGAATACGCCTCCAATTTACATCGCGCGGCGGCCCAAGGCTGGGCAATAAAGCGGATTTTGGCCCGAATTCCGGGAACGAACAGCCTTTCCACCCCGAAGAAAACCCCCTGCACCTGCCTTATAAGAGCTCTTGGGGCTTCCCGAATGGGCCGGGAAAGTGACTGGATCGCTCAAAACTGCCAAAAAAGCGCATAAAAATCCGTTTTGAAGCCGTTTTCCTCATGTTTTTTTGGAGGATCGGCCTTATATTTTTGGGGAATTTCCGCGACTTCTCCCTTAAGAGGATGCAATGACCCACCCGAAACGCATTTTCACGCGCGCCTTGGGCTTCGCCCTGTGCTTGGGCGCGAGCGCGGCGTTCGCCGCCGCTCCTTTCTCGGCATCTGCCACCCGCGGCCAGACCGTTTATGAAAAGGCCTGCGCGGCCTGCCACGGCGAGACCGGCAACGGCAAGGGTCAGGGAGCGGGGCCGCTGCATCCCAAGCCCCGCGATTTCACCACGGGCATCTACAAGTTCCGCACCACCGCGCTGGGCGACCTGCCCACCGATTCCGACCTGCTCCGCACCGTGACCAACGGCCTGCCGCACACGCAGATGCCCTCGTTCAAGAACACGCTCACCGAGCAGGAGCGCGTCGACGTGGTGGCGTACATCAAGAAGTTCTCGGCCGATTTCGAGGAGGCCGAAGGCGAGCCTGAAGTGATCGCGATCCCCGAGCCGCCCGCTTCCTCCCCGGCCTACGTGGCCGAGGGCAAGGACGTGTTCATGACGCTGGACTGCTGGACCTGCCACGGCCCCAAGGGCGAGGGCAACGGCAACGCGGCCAAGGGCCTCAAGGACGGCTGGGGCAACCCCATCCGCCCCATGAACCTGACGAACAAGCAGTACAAGGGCGGTTCGGACGCCAAGAACATCTATCGCACCATCCACACGGGCCTGAACGGCACGCCCATGTCGGCTTTCGGCGGGGCCTTCGGCTTCGGCGGCGACAAGGAGCTGAACACGCAGGCGCTGGCGACGGCCTACTCGAAGGCCGAGATCTCCGCGCTCCAGGCCTACATGGCGTCGCAGCCCACGGCCGCGGCCGTGTCGGCGATGGATGCCGACGAGAAGGAAGCGCTGACGCAGCGCCGCAAGTGGGCGCTGGTGCACTACGTGCGCTCGCTGCAGAAGCAGAGCCTGGTGAACTGGCTGTTCGTCGAAGACACCGAAGTGACCAAGTAAGGGAGCGAAGAAGAAACTCATGAACACGAAAAAGATTTGGGCGGGGATCTTCGCGGGCGCCTTGCTCTCCGCAGCGCTCTCCGCGTGCCTGCTTCCCGTCGGCAACGGTGAGGGTCTGGATAAGAACAATCGTCCGATCCCCGCCGTTCCACCCGACACAAACTTGGCTTTCGTCTTTGCAAACGCCATTGGCCCTGCGAAATGCGCGAACTGCCACAGTAGCACTTCGCATGAAAGCGGCATCAGCTTCAAAACCGAGCAGACTACCTTCAACGCGTTCTTCATGTCGGACAGCGTGACCCCGCAACTCACCAAGCAGTTGCAGAGTACCTTCCCCATCCATCGCGTGCAGCCGGGCTCCTTGGACAGCAGCTATTTGTGGCAAAAGATCGATCCGGACGGTCACCCGCAATCATCCCTGAAAAACGGAGCGAAAATGCCGATCGCCGGCAACGGCTCCGCGCTAACGGCCGATCACATCAAGATCATCAAGGCCTGGATCCTGAGAGGAGCGCCCGTCAAATGAAGTCCCGAAACTGGAATCTCGCGGCGCTGCTGCTCGTCCTGACCGGCATTGCAGCCCAAGCCGAACCTTACATGGCCGTTCGCACAGGCTTCAAGTGCAGCCAGTGCCACCTCAACCAAAGCGGCGGCGCCGGTCGTAGCGAATACGGTCAGGCCTACACGGAATACAAGCTGGTCATGAAGCAAACCCAGGAAGCCATCCTGGGCGGGCGCGAAGGCGCGCTCACTTCGTTCAATCCCAAGCTGAACGAATCCGTGACCATCGGCGGTAATTTCCGTACCGAGGGCGTCATTTCCCAGAAACAGGGTGCACTCCCCGCCGACCGCAACCATCAGGTCGCGGAATCGAATCTCTACATCAACGTAGAGCTGGTCAAGAACTTCCTGTCTCTCTACATCGACCAGAACATGGCCGCCGGCTCGAACCGCGAAATGTGGATGAAAGTTCGCAACCTGCCGCTTAACAGCTACGTGAAAATCGGCCGTACCCTGCTGCCTTACGGCTTCCGCCTCATGGACGATCAGGCCTTTGTGCGGTCCAACACGGGCTACACCTACGGTACCACCCAGTTGGCCGGTGAAATCGGC
>DATAHJ010000224.1:0-2000 GCA_036263275.1 Fibrobacteria bacterium
CTACGGCATCGCCATCATCCTGCTGACGCTGCTGGTGCGCTTCATCACGCTGCCGCTCTCCATCAACCAGACGCGCCAGGCCGCCAAGATGGCCGTGCACCAGCCCGAGATCCGCAAGATCCAGGAAAAATTCAAGGGCGACCGCCAGAAGTCGCAGGCCGCGATCATGGACTACTACAAGCAGCGGGGCATCAATCCGATGGCCCCGGTGCTGGGCTGCCTCCCGCTGCTGCTGCAGATGCCGGTGTTCATCTCGCTGTTCAACGTGCTCGGGCGCGCGGTGGAGCTGCACGAGGCGCCCTTCTTCGGATGGATCACCGACCTGTCGCGCTCCGACGTGGTGTGGGCCGGGCTCAAGATCCCGTACCTGTTCCCCGCGGGCCTCACGGTGCTGCCCTTCCTGATGGCCGGCTCGATGTGGGTGCAGATGCGGCTGACCATCAAGGATCCGAACCAGAAGGCGATGGTGTGGCTGATGCCCGTCGTCATGTTCGTGTTCTCGGGTTCCTTCCCCTCGGGCCTCGTGCTCTACTGGTCGGTCTCCAACCTGTTCACCATCTGGCAGACGAAGACGTTCGGCACGGTGTCGTCGGCGTCGAAAAACCCGAACGTGACGATCTCGCCGGCGCCGTCGAAGGCCGCGAAGAAAAACGGCGGCGGTTCCAAAAACCGTTCGTAGGGGCAAATGATCATTTGCCCCTACAGGTTTCCGCCGCCGGGGTAGACGCATGACCGATACGATCGTGGCATTGTCGACCCCCCCGGGCGTCTCGGGCCTCGCGGTGGTGAGGCTCTCGGGCCCGGCTTGCGCCGAGGTCGCGCGCGCCTTCCTGGGCCGTGCGGAGTGGACGCCGCGCGCGCTGCACGCGGCGACGTTCACCGATCCGGCCTCGGGCGAGGCCCTCGATCATCTCGCGTTCCATTTCCTGCCCGGGCCGAGTTCGCCCACGGGCGAGGACGTGCTGGAAATCTTTCCCCACGGCAATCCCCTGCTCGTCGAAGCGATCGTGCGCGCGCTGGCTTCCGCGCCGGGCGTAAGGCTTGCGGATCCCGGCGAGTTCACGCGCCGCGCCTTCGAGAACGGACGCATCGACCTGGTGCAGGCCGAGGGCGTGGGCGCGCTCGTGCACGCCCGGTCGCGCGCGGCGCTGCGCAACGCGCTGCGCCTCGTGGAGGGCGAACTTTCGGGCCGCCTGCGCGCGCTGCGCGCGCTGCTGCTCGACCTCTCGGCGCGGCTCGAGCTCGACGCCGACTTCGCCGAGGAAGAGGCCGATCCCGACTATGCCTCGTGGGCGCCCCGCGTCGCGGAGGCCCGTGCCGAGGTGGAAGCGCTGCTGCGCGGCTTCGACAGGGGCCGGGAATGGAACCGCGCGCCACGCGCCGTGGTCTTCGGGCCGCCCAACGCGGGCAAGTCCAGCCTGGTGAACGCGCTCACGGGCCGCGACCGCCTGCTCGTCTCCGACGTGGCGGGCACCACGCGCGACTTCGTGGACGTACCGCTTCGCGTGGGCGGCGCGCTGGCGCAACTGGTGGACACGGCCGGCCTGGGCCGGCCGGTGGATGCGCTCGACGAGAAGGCGATGGCGCGCACGCGCGCGCAGCTGGCCGAGGCCGACCTGCGCATTTGCGTCGCCGACGGCTCGGCCAGCGCGCAGGATCCTTCCGGCATCCTCTCGCTCGAGGCCGACCTGCGCGTGCTCACGCACGGCGACCGGCCGGGCTTTGCGCCGCGCGCGGGATGGCTTTCGGTCTCGAGCGTTACGGGTGAGGGAATCGACGCGCTGCTGGAGGAGCTGGAGCGAAGGCTCGATCCGAAGGAAACGGCGGACGGCGAGGCCGTGGCCGTGACCGAGCGCCAGCGCGAGGCCCTGGCGCGCGCGCGGGACCTCCTGCTCGCGGCCGAGGCGCACCTGAAGGGAAAGCCCGCCGTGGAAATCCTCGCCTTCGAGGTGCGCGAGGCCTGCCTCGCGCACCGGGAGCTCCTGGGCGAGGTCACGGCG
>DATAHJ010000225.1:0-4972 GCA_036263275.1 Fibrobacteria bacterium
CAGCGCCGCGAGGAGCGGCTGATGTTCCAAGGCCTCGTGCTGGCGCGCCGCGAGAAGGCCCTGCCGCGCGGCGCCGACGCGTCGGAGGCGCTGGTCGAGAAGCTTCGCTCCGGTGAGATCGAGCTGCCCTTCGACGACGACGCGCGCCAGTTCCTCCTTCGTATCAAGCTCGCGCACAAGCTCTGCCCCGAGTCGGGCATGCCCGAACTCGGCGACGAGGACTGGGAGCTGCTTTGGCACGAGGCGGCGCAAGGGAAGAAGAGTCTGAAGCAATTGCAGGATGTGAACGTCTCAACGCTCCTGCGCGAATATCTCGGATATTCCCTGACGGCTTTTCTCGACAAGGAAGCGCCCACTTCGGCGAAGCTTCCCGGCCCGCGCCGCGGGAAGATCACCTATTTCGAGAAGACGCCTCCGGAACTGTCGGCCCGTCTCGGCGACTTCGTGGGGATGCAGGGCCGCTTCAAGATATTGATGGGTCGGCAGGATGTGACCTTCGACATCCTCGCGCCCAACTATCGCACGGTGCAGAAGACCTCGGACCTGACGTCTTTCTGGTCGGGGTCATACATCGAGATCAAGAAGGAATTGAAGCGGCGGTATCCCCGGCATCCGTGGCCTTAGTCGTCGTCCCAATACATCCGCCGAACATCGAGCGCCGCGCCGGGTTTATGGAAGTGCGGCCATGCCTTGCACGGCCGTCGAGACGGCGACCTTCAACGGAAATACGGATCCTTCTCGGCCCCGTAGGCGCCGCCGAAGCCGAGCGTCACCATGTACCGCCATCCCGTGGCTTCCGGCACCGTCGCCGCGACCTGATCCTGCATGCCGAGATACAGCATCACCGACTTGATCTGTGTCAGCAGTCCGCCGTCCACTCCGAAGGCGACCTTGCCCTGCTCGCTTCGGGGGAAATAGTCGGTTTTCATTCCGGCCTTGAAGGAGAAGATTTTTCCGTAAAGAGGCACGGCCACGCTCGCGTTCGGGGCCGCTTGCAGCAGGTAAATGGCGTACCCGACCGGGCCGAACATCGCCCCGGGGTTCAAGGGCATGTCCACTCCGCGCCCTGTTTGCAAGATGAACGGTATGCTGGAAGCCAAGAAAATCAGGGCGTTGGCCGAGAGGCGCGTCGCTTCGCGGTCCTTCATGAAAGCCAAGGATATCGCGTTGCTGCCGAAATACACCCGGTTTCCCCAGTATGCGTATCGGTACTCCAGGAGGTTGATGCGCCCGGTTGGGTGGTCCTGATCGAAGCCCGCATCGGCGGTGAGGAACTGCCAATAAACGTTCTTGTAGGTCTGCAAATCCGGGGTCATGCGGACGGTGCGGGCGATGTTCTTGTCCGGGATCGGTTCCGTTTCGTAGTCGAGTTTATGCGAATAGCGGTAGCGGTACGCGGAAGAGTTCCACATGTACTTGAAGCCCGGATTCTCCCGGTACCCGATGTATGACATGCGATAGGTGGTGCCGCTGTCGCTTTTCTCCGCGACTTCGATCCGCAGGGGAATCAGCTTTTGATAGGTCACGGAGTCGGTAACGTGCTTTGCCCCGCCTTCCAGCTTCGAGATGCTGTCCCGCCCTCCGTCCCGTTTTCCGTCCGTCAGGCTGTAGAGACGCACGGGTCCGCCCTTTACGAAAGGAAAATCCACCATGACGGTGTCCACGGGAGGGGTGACGGCCGTGTCCGCGGAGGGAGAAGCCGTCAGGGCCAAGGGAAGCAGCAGGAAAGAAAGCATGACGGCAATTTAATCGAATCGTTACGGGATATACCGGAATCCTTCGTCGGTCATCGAGTGGCCGTGCCTTGCACGGCTGTATCGAGATGCCGACGGCCTCCCGGCAGCATCGGCAACAGCCTCACCGTGTACAACCCCGCGCCCACGCTGATCGCCGCGGCCGCCATGTACACCGACCGCAACCCGAGGAAGTGCCAGAGGAGTCCGGCGGTCAGGCCTCCCAATGCATTCGGGATGCCCGTATAGAAGAACGCTCCCAGCGACTGGAGCGACGGACGATCGGCCACCGCGAAGTGCCGGTCCACGAACAGGTTGAACCCGACCAGCGCACCCGAGAATAGTGCGCCATGGAAGACCAGCCCCGCCAAATACATCCCGTACCCATCGGCCATTCCCAGTATCACCAGCTTGGCCGTCGTGCCGAGAAGCCCGAGTCCGATCACCGTGCGCAATCCGCGTTTTCCCACGAGCAAGGCGCACAGGAACATGAGCGGCATCTCGAAGGTGGTGGCCACGATCCACGCGAGACTGATGGATGACTGTCCTTGCCCGAAGCGCGAGACGACGTAGTTGCCCTGCACCAGCGTGGCCATGGCGTTGGCGAAGTTCATCACGCCGAGCGTCCAGAGCAGGCGCTTGGGGCGCGGCGCGGAGAGCAGCCGGAACGCGCGGCGAAAGCCCGGAGTGCGGCGGGGGTGCTTCGCCACTAAGGCATCCTCGGGCGCTTGTCGCGGATCACGGGGTTTGAAGCGCGTAAGCACCAGGGGAATGGTGGACCAGAAGGCGAGGCCAAAGCCCAGGTAGAGCCACGGCAGCTTCGATGCGCCGGGCTGGAAGTAACTGCCGATGCAGCCCGCGAGGAAGCCCGCGGTCCCGAGGCTGCGGATGAGGAAGTACATGCCCTGCCCGCGCTCGCGCACGGCCTCGAGCGCGCAGGCGGCGGTGAGCGGGTGGATGCCCGCGCTGCAGAACAGCGCGCCGAAGAACAGCGCGAGCACGGCGGCGAATCCGTTCGCCCACGGCAATAGCGCCATGCACGCGCCCGCGCCGGCGAGTACCAGCGCGAGCGGCAACCTTGGCCCCCGTAAAATTCGGATGGCGCGCACCTGCGCGGCGGGCGCGAGCAGCCCGGCCGCGTATCCGGCTCCCAACAGCACGCCGATCTGCAAGGGCGTGAAGCCCTTGCCTTCGAACAGATAACCGTGGAATTGGGTGGCCGATAACCCGGCGAAGCTGAGGAACATGACCCACCCCGAGCTCCATAGCGGCGCGGACGAGGCGGGGCTTTTACCGGGCGCGGGCATTCACGGGAAAGTTACTTCCGCAGGCTGGCGAGCAGCTCTTCGAGCTGGTTGAGGCCCATGGTGTAGCCTTCCTTGAAGCCCATCTCGATCTGCTTTTCGAGGCGTTCGAGCGATTCGTTGACGATGACGTTGGTCACGATGGTAACCCCGTCACGCTCGGTGAAGGAATTGGTCCACGTCGAGCCCGTCGTGCCTGGGGCGAGGTCGCCGTTCTCGTCGCTGAAGGTGCTGCGGTACGAGAAGCTCTTCTTCGGGTCGATCTTCAGGAAGGTCTTCAGGTCCCAGGCCTTCTGGCCTTCGGGGCCGGTCATGGCGTACAGCCAGCGACCGCCTTCGCGAAAGTCCATGTCCTTGGTCACGGCCTTCCACGGCTTGGGTGCCCACCATTGAGCGAGCAGCTCGGGATCGGTCCAGGCGCGCCACACCATGTCGACGGGCGCGTCGAAGCTGCGTTCGATCGTGACGAGGAGTTTGTCCTTGTCCACCGTGAAATTGAAAATCTTGCTCACGTCTTCCTCGCTTTCATTTGGTTTAACACGTCATCCAGTTGATCGTACCGCTTGGCCATGAGGGCCTTGAACTGCTCCAGCCACTTTTCCACTTCGCGCATCTTGCCACTCCTCAGGCTGTATTGGATTTCGCGTCCGTGATGTTCTTCATCGAGCAGGTCGCATTCGGCGAGGATGCGGATGTGCTTGGAGACGGCCTGCCGGCTGGTGTCGAAGTGCGCGGCCATGGCGTTGGGGGTCATGGCCTGAGTGGCCAGAAGCAGGACGATGGCGCGCCGCGTGGGATCGGCAATGGCTTGGAAGATGTCGCGTCTCATCGTGTCCCTCGGGATTAATCAGCAACCGTTCGGTAGCAAATATATACGCAAACAATCAGTTGCGCAAGAGAAAAAAGCGGCGATTTTTGGGGTTATCTGCGGGGTCGTGAGATCGTTCGGGGTAATTCCCGGTTTTTTCATTCCTGGAGGCTTGGCAAAGTCCGCTTAATCCCGGCAGTAACCCTCGCCCGGTTTCACGGTGAGGCACTCCGATTTGCCGGCAAGCCATTTCATGCCCGTGCCGTTTCCATCGGTTGCCTGGATTTGTTCTTGCAATCCATCTCGGGTGAAAAGGATCCGGTCGGCCCTCCCGGCGCCTTCAAACGAGCGCTCGCCGTCGAGGTCCTTGATGACGACGTCATACCCGGCGCCCGGCTTCGCCGTCAGTTTCAGGTAGGTGCCCTCCGGGCCGACCCACGTTCCCTGCCAGGAATCCAGCTTGACCGAGGGCGCCGGAGACTCCTTTTTTCCGCAGGCGGCAAGGAGCGCTACACAGGCGAGGAGCAGGATGGGCAGGCGATGGAGATGCATGTCGAATAGCATACAAGCCGCCGGGGAAAGGCCAACCCCGGCCGGCAACGAATCGTCCGCGAAATCTAAAGTTCCTGCGCGATCCCGATCAGAATGCCCTCGGGCCCGCGGATGTAGCAGAGGCGGTAAACGTCCTGGTAATTGACGACTTCATCCACGACAGTGGCCCCCAGCTTGGCGAGGCGCGCGAGGGTATCGTCGATGTCTTCGACCGCGAACATCACGCGCAGGTATCCGAGCGCGTTCACAGGTGCGTTGCGATGGTCGGCCACGACGGCAGGGGCGAGGAAGCGCGAGAGCTCGAGCCGGCTATGCCCGTCGGGGGTTTTCATCATGGCGACCTCGACGCGCTGGCCGTGCACGCCGGTGACGCGTCCGGACCATTCGCCTTCGATCATCGCGCGACCTTCGAGAATAAGGCCGAGTTCGGTGAAGAACTCCACGGCCTTGTCGAGATTTTCCACGACGATGCCGACGTTATCCATGCGCTTGACGGTCATTATCGCCACCCTTCCTGAACCTTGCCCATGTTCTCGCCCTGCGACTTGATATACGAATGGGATTCTCGCAGGATT
>DATAHJ010000226.1:0-5879 GCA_036263275.1 Fibrobacteria bacterium
AGACCAAGGCCTTGGACAACTGGTTGCCGTTGTTTCGCAGCGCTTCCCAGATCGGGACATCGAAGCCCGCGCCGAGCGCATGCGTCAGGAAGGTGTGGAAGATGCCGTTTCCGTAGTTCGGCGTGCTGGGCGGGGTCAACACCGACAGTTGATAGCTGGCGGGGATGTTGTAGGGGAGGTACTGGAAGTAATCGTTCACCTCGGGCGCGAGGCGCTCTTCCATGCCCGTTGCACTCAGTTCGTACCACGCGTGGGGGAGATCCGGGAGGGTATCGACATAGGCGTACTGCACGGCATGGTAAAACTCGTGGGAGGCCGTAACCTTGAGGCCCAGTTCCCAATCGACGGTATAGTCGCGGTACAAGGTCGCGGGAGGATAAAAGGCCTTCACCGGAGATCCGGAAACCTGACCGGAGTTCGAGTTGTACGTCGCGCTGTAGAGAAAGTCGTTTTCGAGGAGGATGTACCCCAGCCCTTGGGGCGCCGGGGGGTAGGTGAGACCGTAGTAAGGGCCGATGAAACCGCCGACGACATTCACGTCGGCGATGTCCACCATATAATGTCCCGATACCGCGGCGACAGTATACGCTCCCGAGGCGCTGACATACTGCGGCATGCGCATTCCCAGAGAGTCGTAATACTGCCATGCCCGCTCGAAGTAGAGCGCCGCCTTCTGGACGTAAACGGGATGTGGCGCGCCCAGCGAGTCGAGCCGGGCGTGCACCGTGGAGTCCTTTTTGTAAGTCGTAAGGCCGGAGGAAAGGGTCGCGCGGATCGAATCGGCGGTCGCCTTGAGCGCCGAATCGGAGCTGGTCAGCTTGACGCGGTGGACGTTCGGTCCCAAGGTGTAGTTGATCTGGAAGTGGGTGGTCACCAAGGTGCGGGCCGAGACCGCCACCGCCGACGCGCCCGCAATCCGGGCGACGCGGTTTGCGCCGCCGCCCGAAGCGGGCGAAGAGGCGTGAATCCGCTGCGTCAGGAGCATGGTGGCGCAACCCCGCGGGCCCGGGTCCTGGGCAAAGGACGTGACGGCGCACGCGAGGACGAGCGCGGTGCAGGCGGGTATCGCGTGAAAACGGAGGCGCGGCATCGCCCTTAACCTACGAATTTGTAGCCGGATCCGTGGATCGAAAGAATGTAGCGGGGCTTCTTCGGATCCTGCTCGATCAGCTTGCGGAGCTGCACGACATGATTGTCGACCGTGCGGCTCTGGATGTAGCCCTCCACGCCCCAGATCTTCTGGAGGATTTCCTCGCGGGTGACCACCTGGTTGCGACGTTCCCAGAGCAGCTTGAGGATTTGCGCTTCCTTGTAGGTCAGGCGGCTCGTCTTGCCCCGGGCTTCCAAGGTCATGGCGTTGAAGTCGGCCCGCATGGGCTCTTGCGCTTCCCCGAAACGCGCTTCGTCGGGAGCCGACTCGCGGGCCCGCGGTATGCGGCCGCGCAACAGGTTGCGCACGCGGGCCAAAAGCACATTCAGGTCGAAGGGCTTGACGAGATAATCATCCGCGCCGCCGTCGAGGCCCTCGACGATGTCCTCATGCGCGTCGCGGGCGGTGAGGAGGAGCACGGGCGCATCGTGGCCCGCGGCGCGAAGTTCCGCGAGAAAGGTCAACCCGTCCTTGCCCGGAAGCATGCGGTCGAGGATGAAGAGATCGAACGGCTGCTCGCGCTTCACGGCCTCTCCCGCCGCTTCCGCATCGGGAAAGACGGCGGTGTCGTAGCCTTGCCGGCGCAGGTTGAACTCGAGCCCGAGGGCGAGGTTCCGGTCGTCCTCGACGAGCAATACGCGCGCGGCGACCGTCATGTGGAAGCTTCCGAGATGGGAATGCGGAAGGAAAACTCGTTGCCTTCGGGATCCGTCAGGGGATGCGCTTCGGCGCTTCCCTTGTGGAGCCGCGCCACGCTGCGGACGATGTAGAGGCCGAGGCCCACCCCGCCTTGGCGGCGCGTGGTGAGGTTGGGAACGCGATAGAACTTGCGGAACACCTTCTTGAGGTACTTGCGCTGCAAGGCGCGTCCGCCGTCGCGCACCGCGATGCGGACGTCGCGACCTTCCCGGGTCACGCGAACTTCCGGAACGGAGCCCCGTCCGTATTTCTCGGCGTTGGTGACGAGGTTGACCAGGCACATTTCGATGAGCAACGGGTCCGCGTCCAATCGCAGGCCCTCGGCGGCTTCGAGCTTCAGGGGGCGGGGCCATGCGGCGACGAAGGCGCGGGCCACCTCGCCCGCGTCCAGCAGGCGCTTGTGCAGCAGCAGTTGCCCATGCTCCATCTGCTGCACCTTGAGGAGCTGGTCGACCAGGAGGCCGAGCCGGGAACACTCCGAAAGGATGCCGTCCGCGAAGCGGTTGATTTCTTCCGGCTGCAAGGGTCCGCCTTGCAGCGTTTGCGCGAGCAGGCGGATGCCCGACAGCGGCAGGCGGAGCTCATGGGTCATCATGTTGGCGAAGTCGCGCTGCTGCCGCTTCAGGATGTTGCTGCGCATCACGGCGGCGAAGAACAGCGAAAGCGAGACGATCAGCACCACGCCGGCAGTGATCCCGAGCGCGAGCACGACCCAGCGCCCATGCGAGGGAAAGACGGCGGTCTCCCCGTGCAGTTCCGTGTGCAAGTCCCGGATCACGAGGTAATCGCGAATGATGTAGACGTTCCACAGCACGATGAGCGCGATCGCGAGGCAGACGGCCAGCACGAACAGCACGACGTAAACCGTGTTGCGCATCCTCATGGGGATAATGTAGTCCGGCCGCGCCGCCGCCGCCACGCTTCATCGGCGGCGAGGGCGAGGCCCCAGGCCGCCAGGGCGGCGAGGAAGCAGGCGTCGACGATTCCCCCGAAGCGCGAATAGGCGGTGAGGCGGTCGGGAACGGCGATCCGGCGGCGCAAGACGGTGCTGTCCATGAGCGCGGTGCGGCCCAGGTCGCGTCCCCAGGCGTCGTAGAACACGCTCACCCCGTTGTTCGCGCAGCGCGCGACCGGCATGCCGTTCTCCACGGCCCGGAAGCGCGCGATGTTGGCGTGCTGATACGGCCCGTTGGTGCGCCCGAACCAGCCGTCGTTGGTGATGTTCACCAGCAGCTTCGCCCCGGCGGCGCGCGCTTCGCGGACGAAGGAGGGGTAGATCACTTCGTAACAGATCGAGGGCGACCACGGAATCCCCGCGGCATGCCAAACGCGCTGCCCGTCGCCGGGCGTGAAGCCCCCGGAGCCGACCTTCGATTCGACGTAGTTCAGCATGGGCAGGATGCCCTTGAAGGGGATCGCCTCGCTGAAGGGGACAAGGCGCTGTTTCGAATAGCGCGTGGGCATTCCATCCACGTCGGTGGAACCGGGGGCGAAGAGGAAAGCCGAGTTGTAGAACGCGTATTCGCTCCAAGGGTGGCGGTCGGGGACGAAGTCGAGCGAGCCCACGACCAGCGGAGCGCCGGCGGCCGTGGCCACAGCGCGCAGCGAATCGACGAGCTCGCGGCGCATCCGCAGGAAGTCCGGCACGGCCGTCTCCGCCGTCACGACGAGGTCCGCGCCGCGGACCGGCGCGAGGTCATCCGATTTTCCCTCCAGCGTGCGGAATGTTTTCGCCATCACCTCCGCGAAATAGTCGTCGTCCCATTTCTTCGTCTGCGGAATGGAGGGTTGGACGAGGGCGATGTCAAGGCGCGGCGCGCCCGTTTCATCCGCGCGGGACAAGACCAAGGTGCCATGCAGCCAGAAGGCGAGCGGGATCGCGACGAATCCCGCGAGGGCGGCCCGGTTTTTTCCGCCGATTTTTCGGAGGGCCGCGCCGCGCAGGAAGAAGGCCAGCAGCAAATTGGACGCAATCATCAATGCCGAAATTCCATACACTCCCCAAAAGGAAGCCGACTGGAAAAGCGAAGGCCAGGCGCCCAGCGTGTACCCGAGGTTGTTCCACGGAAAGGACATTTCGCCGAGCGCGCGCGCGGCCTCGAGCCCTGCCCATGCGAGCGGATACAACGCGACGAGGACGCGCCGGCGCGGAGACTCCAGCGCGAGCCTGAAGCTCCAACCGAGCAGTCCGTTGAACAACGACAGAAAACCCACCATGGCGACGAGCCCAACGCCCACCAGGACGGCGGGCCCCACCTTCATCACCTGCCAGATCCACCAGTACATGGCGGTGTTGTAGAGAAGCCCGCCCAGGAACCAGGCCCCGAAGGCTTTCCGCGGCGTCAGTCTCGTTGTGGCCAGAAAGGCGGGGGCCAGCACCGCGAAGCCCAGGGGTCCGAGCGGAAAGGGCGGATAGCAGAAGGCCCAGAGGAGGGAGGAAAGAAGGATGACGAGGCGGGGCTTCATCGCTTGTTTTGCGGATGAAACATCACCACGAACTCGCCGCGAGGCTCCTTCTTGCCGAAGTGGGCTTGCAGCTCCGCCGCCGGGGCGCGCAGAAATTCCTCGAACTTCTTGGTCAGTTCGCGCGCCACCACGACGTGCATGTCGGGCCCGAACACCTGGGCGATTTCGCCCATGAAGGCCGCCACGTTGTAAGGCGACACGTAAAAACCGAGCGTGGGCGCATGGTTTTCATCCTCGTCCCAGCGGGCCTTGAGGCGCTCCAGCTTGTGGATGCGCTGCGCCGATTTCTTGGGTGGAAAGTTCTCGAAGGAGAACCTGTCCGTTGGCAGTCCGGAGGCCGTCACCGCGGCCAGCAGGGCCGAAGGGCCGGGGATCGAGAAAACCGGAATGTCCTCGGCGAGGGCGAGCTTCACGAGGTTGAAGGCCGGATCGGCGATGCCGGGCGTGCCGGCGTCGCAGATGAGCGCCACGGCCTCGCCGTCCTGAAGGCGGCGAATGTAGCCCGCCGAAACCTTTTCCTTGTTGAAGTCGTGATAGGGTTCAAGGGGCTTGCGCACGCCGTAGTGGTCGAGCAGCACCCGCGAATGCCGGGTGTCTTCGGCGAGGATGCGGTCGCAGGAGCGCAGCACGCGCACGGCGCGGAAGGTGATGTCCTCCAGGTTGCCGATGGGCGTGGCGACGAGGTAAAGGCCGGGGGCGAGGGGAGTCTCCCGGGAGAGTTCCGGCGTGTTGGGCGAAAGTTCGGCGGACATAAGGAAAAATTAGGAATGATGAGGGAAGGATTTTTCATCATTCCATCATTCCATCATTTCCTTCCGAATTGATAAAGGCCCTGGAAGGCGAAGCGCACGGAGTTGAGCGACCAGGACGCAGGGCCCGACGCGGCGGGGATCACGTGGCTCCAGTCGCCGTCGCTTTCGAACGAGAGACGTGACATCGAGAGGCCGCCGCTGTAGGTCCAGCGCTTGTCGAAGTCCTGCTGGAATCCCAGCTGGATTTCATAGCCCGCGCCGGCGGGCTCGGTGCGCGCGCGCACGCTGCCGGACGACGACTTGATGCCTGTCGGGCCGAAGTTCCAGAAGCGCGTGTAGCCGGCGTACAATCCCGCGCGGCCGTCCACGGTGAAGAGCGAGAGCGGCACCAGCCAGCGTGCGCCCAACCCTCCGAGATGCGCCTGGTTCGCGTACCAGAACTCGGTGGGGGAGTCGTTGTCCTTTTGCGCGAGGCCGGTCACCTTGTAGTAGAAGCTCTCCGTCCGCAACACGACATCGAAATTCCCGGGCAAGGGATAGCCCAGGACGAGTCCCACCGGGAAGAAGACATGTACGGGATCCTGTCGCTGCAGGATGCGTTGTCCGTTGGCGGTCGCTTGCGCGTTCATGTAGTTCGAGAAAAGGTCTGCGGCGGAATGCTCGCCGAAGGCGATTCCCACGGAGAGGCCGACGTAAGGCCCGCGCCGCTCGAGCTTGGCCCGGAGGCTGTCCTTGCGCGACGCGGCCTTGGCCGCCTGCGCGGCGACGGAATCGGGCTTCAGCTTGGTTCCGGCTTCCACGGCCCGGATCGC
>DATAHJ010000227.1:0-8031 GCA_036263275.1 Fibrobacteria bacterium
CGACCTGCAGGAGGACAAGGAGCCCGTGTTCGACGCGGCCGAGACGGCGGCGACCTGCCTGCAGGTGATGGCCGAGGCGCTCGAGTCCTTGAAGTTCGACACCAAGGCGATCCTGCGGAAGATGCAGCCGGCGCTTTTGGCCACGGACCTTGCGGACATCCTCGTGGAGAAGGGGGTGCCCTTCCGTGATGCGCATCACATCGTGGGGCGACTTGTGGGCGAGGCGGAAAAGCGGGGGGTTTCGTTCCTCGACCTTCCGCTCTCGGACTGGAAGGGTGTTCCCGACGCGGCTGGGGTGAAAAAGAAACTGACGTTCGCGTTCTCCGTGGAGCGTCGCAACATCCAGGGCGGCACGGGATCGAAGTCCGTCGCGGCGCAGGTCCGCGAGGCGGAGAGGATTTTGAAAAGGGTGGGGTGAGCCCTCGCGGATGTGAATTCCGCGAAGACCTCGAAACACCCTTCGAACGCGCAGGAAACCCCCTGATTTGCGCGTTCTCCCCATCCTTCCCGGTGCTACATTTGCGGTGTTTTTCGGCCGTAAAATCCCGCATTCCGGAGCCCTTTTCGATGTCCTTCGATCCCCAAGCCCAGCAGCTCAACGACGCCATCGCCAAGACCCACCCCCAAGTGCTGGAGATGCTCTCGGCGCGGGGCAAGGCGATCTATTTCCCGAAGCTTGGCGTGCTCGCGCAGTCGGCCGAGGCGGTAGGAAAGGACATCAACGCGACCATCGGCATCGCGCTCGAGGAGGACGGAAGTCCGCTGGTGCTGCCGAGCCTCGCCGATGCGATCAAGCTGCCCAAGGGCAGCGCCTTCACTTATGCGCCCAGCCCCGGCCGTCCCGACCTGCGCAAGCTGTGGAAGGAGATGATCGTCAAGAAGAGCCCGTCGCTCGCGGGCAAGGCGATCAGCACGCCGGTGGTGACCACGGCGCTCACGCACGGCATCTCGATGGCGGCATACTTGTTCTGCGATCCGCAGGACACGGTGTTCATCCCGGACCTGTACTGGGAGAACTATGACCTCGCGGTGACGCTCGCGACGGGCGCGAAGCTGGAGACGTTCAACACCTTCACGCCCGCCGGCGGCTTCGACGTGGCGGCGCTGAAGGCGAAGCTCGACGCCGCCCCCAAGGGCGGCAAGAAGATCGTGAGCCTGAACTTCCCGAACAACCCGTCGGGCTATACGCCCACCGTGGCCGAGGCCGCCGAGCTGGTCAAGGTGCTGACCGACGCGGCCAAGGCGGGCGACAAGGTCGTGGTGTGGCTCGACGACGCGTACTTCGGCCTCGTGTTCGAGAAGGGCGTGTATGAGGAGTCGGTGTTCGCGCCGCTCGCCGACGCGCACGAGAACCTGCTGGCCGTGAAGATCGACGGCGCGACGAAGGAAGACTACGTGTGGGGATTCCGCGTGGGCTTCCTGACGTACGGCATCCAGGGCGCGAGCCCCGCGCTGTACGAGGCGCTGGAGGCGAAGACCGGCGGCGCGATCCGCGGCAACATCTCCAACAGCTCGCACCCGGCGCAGTCGCTGCTGCTCGCGGCGTGGTCGTCGCCGGCCTACGCCGGCGAGAAGAAGCGCGCCTACGACCTCCTGAAGCAGCGCTACGACGCGGTGCGCGCGATCCTCGCCGCGCATCCGGAGTATGCCGAGGCTTTCGCGCCGCTGCCCTTCAACTCGGGATATTTCATGTGCGTCCGGCCGGTAAAGGCGGACGCCGAAGCGCTGCGCAAGAAGCTGCTCGCCGACTACTCGACCGGCACGGTGAACTTCGGCGGCATCCTGCGCGTGGCCTTCAGCGCCACGCCCACGGACAAGCTGCCGAAGCTGTTCGAGAACCTCTACAAGGCCGCGGTGGAGATCGAAGGGAAATGATGGAATGATGGAATGATGGTTTTCATCATTCCATCATTCCATCATTCGAATCTGTGGACCGCCATCAGTCCCGGTATTCCGTCGGTTGTTATCACCGGCATTGCGCGCCATCCCCACAGTTCTCCTCCATCCTTCAGATGGAGTTGCACGAAGCCCATTCCGATGAGGCTGCCCATCGCGGCGCCTGCGAGGACGTCGCTGGGGAAGTGCTTCCCGGCGACCACGCGCAATACCGAAACACCCGTGGCCGCCGTCAGGCTCCCCGCCCATAACCATCCCCTGTGTTCGAACTCGGGGTGGCGGAGCGGGTAGACCGTGGAGACGTAGACCGCCCCCAGGAAGGCCGCCGAGGCATGGCCCGAGTAGAAGCTTCCCGCCGCTTGTCCTTCGCGGCGGTTGGACTCGGGCGCGGCGGTTCCGTAGACGAACGGCCGGGGATGCACCCGCGTCGCGCGCACGTTCAGGTTGATGGCGGAGTTCCACAAGGCCGCCTCGGAGAGCACGAGGGCATCCTCAAGCACGGGTTGCCAGGACGATTCGCCTCCCGCGCGCTGCCAGAGGTCCGCGTACACCATCGCCGGGCCCACGGCGAAGGCCATCCAGTCGCTGGCCGCGTCGGCCCAAGGGTTCCAGGTTCCGGCGTTCCAGCGGTCGAGGGGGGAGAGGTCCGAGCGGTCGAGTTCCTCCGGACGGGCCGGGGCCATCTTCTCCACCCGATACTCGCCGACGACTTGTCCCACCATGCCCGTGCCGAGCAAGGCGGTTTCACGGGGCCATGAAAAAACGAGCGGAGAGGGCGAATTCGGCGCGGATATGCAAATAGTATAAAAACAACAAATAATGGTATTTATTACAGCGATCCGCATCAAGAGAAAGATAAATGGTTGGGACACTAGGCTTTTTCGAAGCGCCAACGGGCAAAATGCCTTAAGTTCCAAGACCGGGACATTCAAGACTTTTTGAAAGAGGGAGATGCGATGAACGTGCATGCAACGCGGGTGCGCCGGGGCGTCCTTGGCTTGGCCGTGGCCTTGGCCGGGGCCTTCGGAACCGCATCCGCCCAGCCTACCCAGCTCAAGACGCTGGCGCAGGCGCGCGGGATCACCATCGGCGCGGCCATCACCTTCCCCTCCAGCCGCACGACCTTCGACACCCTCGTGACGCGCAACTTCACCGGCATCGTGGCCGAGAACGACCAGAAGTTCGGCAACATCCAGACCGCCAACGGCACCTTCACCTGGACGAACTCCGACCGCATCGTGGACTTCGCGCAGAAGTTCGGGCTGAAGCTGCGCTTCCACAACTTCATCTGGCACCAGCAGAGCAGCTTCGTGGCCAACGGCAGCAACGGTCCGGCCGCCAACTCCTTCACGCGCGACAGCGCGTTCGGAGTGATGCGCCGGCATATCAACACGGTGATGGGCCGCTACAAGACCCGCAACGGCGGCCAGATGGGCGTGTTCACGGAGTGGGACGTGGTCAACGAGGCCGTGGCGCGCGACAGCGGCGACGGCGACACGGGCCACATCGCGAACGGCATGCGCATGGGCAGCGGCGACATTTCGCTGCTGAGCCGCTGGGTCACCTACACGCAGGGCGAGACGCACGACTTCGACTACGTCGACTCGGCCTTCGTGATCGCCCGCCGGAACGACTCGACGGCCAAGCTGGTCTACAACGACTATGACGCCGAGGGCATGGGCAAGAAATCCAACACGGTGTACAGCCTTGTCTCCAAGATGCTGAGCCGCGGCATCCCGGTGAACGCCGTCGGCATGCAGTGCCACTGGCACATGGGGCAGGCGGGCACCAACTCGAACGGCGCGTGGAACCCGCAGGAAGTCGCCCAAAACTTCGCCCGCATCGCGGCCCTCGGCCTCGACATCTCCATCACCGAGCTCGACATCCGCATCGCCTCGCCCTCGGACTCGACCAAGCTCTACGCCCAGAGCGCGGCCTACCAGAACATCCTGAGCATCTGCCTCGCGCAGCCGCGCTGCAAGAATTTCTTCACTTGGGGCGTGCGCGACGACGGCAGCTGGATCCCGGGCAAGTACTCCGGATTCACGGCTCCGCTGCTGTTCTCGGGCTCGGGCACCACGTACACGCCGAAGCCCGCGTACTACGGCCTGATCGCGACGCTGCAGGCGACCGCGATCCGCGGCGAGCCGGGCGCACGCCGCCGCGCGCCGGCCCTGACCTTCCGCGCGAACGAACCCGTGCGCGACCTGCTGGGCCGCAGCATGAACTCGCTCCCGGACCGGCCCGTGTTCGCCGTGCAGAAGCCTGCTTCCCAAAGGACGTCCCAAGGGACGTCGCGCTGATTTCCGGGTCCGGGCCGCCGGCCCGGATCGCCCTTTCCTTGTCCCATCCTTCCCAAGGAGATTCTCATGCGCTCAGCCTCCTCGACTCCGGTCTTCGCTCGATTCGGCCTTGCCTTGGCGCTCCTCCTGCCGGCGCTCGCGGCGGCGCAGCCTGACACCCTCAGGAAACTCGCGGACCTGCGCGGCATCCATGTGGGCGCGGCCGTCACCTTCCCCGGCTCCAACGCCGCCGAGTACCAGCGCGTGCTGAAGACCAGCTTCAACACGGTGGTGACCGAGAATGCCATGAAGTTCGGAAGCCTGTCGACCAGCCGCAACGCGAACGGCGGCGGCAACTACAACTTCGGGCCCGCGGACGCGATCGTCAACTTCGCGGACACCAACGGCATGAAGATGCGCGGCCATAATTTCCTGTGGCACAGCCAGGCGCCCAACTGGTTCAACAACCTTACGGGCGCGGCGGCCTCCCGCGACACCACCCTCAAGATCATGCGGATGCACATCGACACGTTGGGCCGCCGTTACAAGGGAAAGATCTACGAGTGGGACGTGGTGAACGAGGGCATCAACCAGAACGGCGGGACCTCGCCGAACTACCGGACTTCGTCGCCGTGGTACCGCATCGGCGCGGATTATTTCGATTCGGCTTTCGTCGTCGCGCAGCGCACCGACACGGGCGCATGGCTGGTCTACAACGACTTCGGCGCCGAGGGCATGAACAGCAAGTCCACGAACGTGTACGACCTCGTGTCGGGGCTCAAGGCGCGGGGCGCACCCATCCATGTGCTCGGCCTCCAGTCCCACTTCACCTTCACCGACCACGACACCGCCTCCATGGGACAGAACATGCGGCGGCTGGCGGCCCTCGGCCTCCTCCTCTCCATCACGGAGCTCGACATCCAGACCTCGAACACGACCGACAACCTGAACACGCAGCGGGCGAAGTACAAGGAGCTGATGGCGTTGTGCCTTTCGGTTCCCGCCTGCAAGACCTACACCGCCTGGGGCCTGAATGACAACCAGTCATGGCGCGGCGCCAGCGCGGTGGCACTGCTCTTCACCGGCACCTCAAGCATCACGCCCAAGCCGGCGTATTGGGGTGTGGTGGATGCCCTCGCGGAAGGCAGCACGGTCACCTCGGCTCCCTCCGCGCCGTGGAACGTCCTGGCCGTCCCGGGAAT
Source organism: Fibrobacteria bacterium (assembly GCA_036263275.1). Lineage (GTDB taxonomy): Bacteria > Fibrobacterota > Fibrobacteria > UBA11236 > UBA11236 > UBA11236. The sequence goes on from DATAHJ010000227.1 coordinate 5,381, forward strand.
TTCCGCCGGCTCCGCCCAGGTCTCGTGGAACGCTCCGGGCACCGACGGTCGCTCGGCCATCACGGCCTACAAGGCCGTGTCGATCTCCGACACCAGCAAGTCCTGCACGACCGCGGGGGAACGGACTTGCGTGATCTCCGGACTGCCCGACGGCACCCATCGGTTCAAGGTGACGGCGACCAATGCCGTGGGAACCAGCGGAGCTTCCCCGTTCTCCGCGGGCTCGGTGACGGTGGGCACGACGGCAGTCAAGGGCTCGGTCTCGCGGCTCGCCGTGGGCCGGTTCACCGGCGACTACGCCTTCTCGCTGCCCGCCGCTTCCGCGGCCCAGGCGAACGCGCTGACGATGTCGATCCTCGACGCGTCGGGTCGCGTGGTGTGGGAGAAGACGGTCCGCCCCTCCGGCGGCGACCTGGAGCTTTCATGGGACGGCACCACGCTCTCCGGCGCGCGCGCGCCGACGGGCATGTATATCGCGCGCATCCGTGCCGCCGCGGACGGCGCGTTCCAGGAAACGGTGCGCCGCGGCGTCCGTCTCCGCGACTGACATAGGCCGCCGAAGCGGTCCGATCGAGAATAGAAGGGCGGCCCGGCGGGTCGCCCTTCTATTTTTGTCCCCATGCGCGTCCTCCTGATCGACAACCACGATTCGTTCACCGCGATCCTCGGCCACTACCTGTGGGCGCTCGCGGGCGAGCGGCCGATGATCTTCCGCAACGACGCGCTGACGCGCGAGGAGCTGGAAGCGCTCGATTTCGACGCGGCCGTGCTTTCGCCCGGGCCGGGGCATCCCGCCAACGTGCGCGACTTCGGGATCTGCCGCGACCTGCTGGAGCTGTTCCCGCACAAGCCCGTGCTGGGCGTTTGCCTCGGCATGCAGGGCATGGCGCATTTCGCGGGCGCGCGCGTGGTTCCGCTGCCCGGCGCGTTGCACGGGCGGCCCTCGCGCATCGTCCACGACGGGAGCGGGATCTTCGCGGGCCTGCCGGCGGAGTTCGCCGCGGTCCGTTATCATTCGCTGGTGGTGGAAGAGGTCTCGTTGCCAGAGGGCGTCCGCGTGGCCGCGCGTTCCCGGGAGGATGGGAGCGTGATGGGGGTTTCCTTCGCGGGCCAATCCTGGTTCGGTGTTCAGTTCCATCCGGAATCTGTCGGCACGGAGCAGGGAATGGAGCTGCTCGCGAATTTCCTCGACATCGCGGGCCGCGGCGCGCGCCCGCAGGATCCGGTCCTCCACGAAGACATCGCGAACAAGCCGATGGCCCAAATCCCGGTGCCCACCGTTCCGCATCTTGAATTGCCTTGGCGTGAACCTTCCGAAATATTCGGCCGCTTTTTCTCCGGATCCGAAAAAACCTTTTGGCTCGAAGGCGATGCGTGGGAAGCTTCGGTGATGGGGCGCGCGGATTCGGTTCATGAATTCAATGGCTGGGCGCCGTTCGCTGCTTGGGTCGAGTCCTTGGGACTCGACGCTCCGCTTGATGCTCCGTGGGCGGGCTATCGCGGCGGGCCGGTGGGGCAGCTCTCGTACGAGCTGTATCGCGACACTCTGGAAATGCCGCTCGCGAACGCTTCGCGCGAACCCCTGGCACGCTGGATGCTGCCGGGAGGGTATCTCGCCTTCGACCGCGCCGCGCGTCGCGCGTTCGCCGCGTGGGAAGGCGACCGGGCGCCGGCGTGGCTACGCGCCGTCATCGATGCGTGGGAGGAAAAATCCATTCCGCTTCCGGAATCCGCCGGGGCGCTGCCGCCCTTCAAAGCCTGGACGCCGCTCTTGTCCGAACGCGAGCATGCGGATCGCGTGCGGGGGCTGCAGGATGCCATCGCGCGCGGCGAGAGCTACGAGGCCTGCCTGACGCATGCGTTCTCGACCCATGCGGATGCGGATCCGTCCTCCGTCTTCCTGCGCCTTCTCGCGCGCAATCCCGCGCCCTATGCCGCTTATTTCGCCTTCCATGATGCCCGCATCCTCTCGGTTTCTCCCGAGCTTTTTCTCGAAGGGTCGGCGGGCGGCATGCTCCGCAGCCGCCCCATCAAGGGTACGCGTCGCCGGGGTTCCAATGCGGACTCCGACGCGGCGTCGCGCGACGACCTCGCGCGCTCGGAGAAGGACGCCGCCGAGAACCGCATGATCGTCGACCTGACGCGGCACGACCTCGCGCGCTCGTGCCTGCCGGGGTCGGTGGAAGTGCCGGAGTTCCTGCGCATCGAGCAGCACCCCGCGGTGTTCCAGCTGGTGTCCGAAGTGCGCGGCCGGCGCGCGCCGGGGGTCTCGGCCGTGGCCGCGGTGGAAGCCTGCTTTCCGGGCGGCTCGATGACGGGCGCGCCCAAGGAGCGCACGGTGGAACGGCTCGCCGGCATGGAAAGGGAGCCGCGCGGAATTTATTCCGGCGCGATCGGTTACTTCACGCGTGGAGGGGCCTTCACGCTGTCGATGGCGATTCGCGTGCTTGAGAACCGGGGCCGTGCGTGGCGCGTCGGCTGCGGCGGCGCGGTGCTGGCCGACTCCGACGCGGCGTCGGAGTGGCAGGAGGCGGTCGTAAAGGCGCGCAGCGTGATCGACGCGGCGTCAGGCTGAGCTTGCCGGAATCCTGACGGCCTCCAATTATCACGAAAAACGATACGGAATGATTATTTTGATTCCGAGCCTTTTC
>DATAHJ010000228.1:0-6700 GCA_036263275.1 Fibrobacteria bacterium
GGCATGATCCGCGTTGTGGCCCACCTCGTCAAGGTGGAGGAGACCAAGTGAAGCTCAATCAGCTCCGCGCCCCCAAGGGCGCCATGAAAAAGCGCTTCAAGAAGGGCCGCGGCGAAGGCTCCGGCCTCGGCAAGACCTCCGGTCGCGGCGGCAAGGGCCAGACCGCGCGCAAGAGCGGCGGCATCCCCGCCAACTTCGAAGGCGGTCAGACCCCGTTCCAGCGCCGCGTTCCCAAGGTCGGCTTCAACTCGCGTTTCGCCGAGGTGGAAGTCGTCAACATCGGCGAGCTCGACAAGCGCTTCACGGGCACCGTGACCGTCGCCGACATGGCAAAGGCCGGCCTGATCAGCAACCGCGGCCTCGAGGTCAAGGTGCTGGGCACGGGCAAGGTCACCAAGGCCTTGGTCGTGCAGGCGCAGCGTTTCAGCGCCACCGCCAAGGCTGCCCTCGAGGCGGCCGGTGGAAAGGCGGAGGTCGTCTAAAGTGCAGGCGTTGCAGGGTTTCCTCAACATTTTCCGCATCCCGGAGCTCCGGAGCCGGATCTTGTTCACGCTTGGCATGCTCGCGATCTATCGGATCGGGGGGTTCGTTCCCCTGCCCGGAATCGACAGCGCGGCCATCGCGACGTTCTTCAACGGAACCAGCAACAACCTGTTCGGTCTCTACAACACCTTCGTGGGCGGCGCCCTCCAGCGCGCCTCGGTGTTCTCCCTCGGCGTCATGCCCTACATCTCCGCCTCGATCATCATCCAGATCATGGGCGCGGTTATCCCGAGCATCCAGGCCATGCAGAAGCAGGGCCAGGAAGGCCGCAACAAGCTGAGCCAGTGGACGCGTTACCTGACCATCGTCCTGAGCTTCTTCCAGGGCCTCGGCATCGGCAACTATCTGTTCACCCAGGCAACCTCCACGGGTCAGAGCCTCGTCGTCGCCGGCTTCGGCCGCACGGGCTTCGTCCTCCTGACCGCGCTTACGCTGGCCGCCGGCTCGATGTTCATCGTGTGGGTCGGCGAGCAGATCACGTCGCGCGGCCTCGGCAACGGCATCTCCCTGATCATCTTCATCGGCATCATGGCCCAGATGCCCCGCGCCGTCTTCAGCGAGGCGGAGCTGGTCCTCTCGGGCGAGCGCAGCATTCCCATGCTGGCCGCGATCCTCGCCCTCGCCTTGGGCGTGGTCGTCTTCATCATCTTCGTCGACCAGGGCACGCGTCGCATTCCCCTGCAGAGCCCCAAGCGCGTCGTCGGCCGCAAGGTCATGGCCGGCGCCAACAGCTTCCTGCCCTTCAAGGTGAACACCGCCGGCGTCATGCCCGTGATCTTCGCCTCGGCCATCCTGTTCGTCCCGATGCAGATTGCGACCTGGATGCCCAACTGGAGCGCCGCCCAGACCTTCGGTGCCGCCTTCCTTCCCGGCCATTGGGTTTACTCCCTGACCTTCTCGCTGATGATCGTCTTCTTCGCCTACTTCTACACGGCCATCGTGTACAACCCGAAGGAAATCGCCGAAAACCTCAAGAAGTCCGGCGGCTTCATCCCCGGCGTCCGTCCGGGTCGCAAGACGGCCGAGTACATCGACCAGATCCTGACCCGGGTCGTCCTCCCCGGCGCCGTCTTCCTGGCCCTCATCAGCGTGGTGCCCCTGCACCTCAAGAACGCCCTGAACATGACGTTTTACATCGGAGGGACCTCGGTCCTGATCGCCGTGGGCGTGGCCCTCGACACCCTCCGCCAGCTGCAGACGCACCTGCAGAACCAGCATTACGATGGATTCCTTCGCCGGGGCAAAATCCGCGGCCGGAGGGGTTTTTAGTGTCCAAACAGGACGGAATTCAGGTCGAGGGACGGGTCGTGGAAGCGCTGCCGAACGCCATGTTCAAGGTGGAGCTCGATAACGGCCACGTCATCCTCGCGCACATCAGCGGGAAGATGCGGAAGAACTACATCCGCATTTTACCGAACGACCGGGTTTTGCTAGAATTGTCCCCCTATGATCTGACCCGGGGCCGAATCACGTATCGGCACAAATGACAAGGGGTTAGGGAGAATCATGAAAGTCCGAGCATCCGTCAAGCCGCGCTGCGAAAGCTGCAAGGTTGTGCGCCGTAAAGGCGTCGTTCGAATCATTTGCAAGAAGAACCCGCGCCACAAGCAGCGGCAGGGTTAGGAGTAGACCGTGGCACGTATTTCCGGCGTCGACATTCCGAACAACAAGCGGAGCGACATCGCTCTGACCTACATCTACGGCGTGGGCCGCGTGAGCGCCATCGCCATCCTCAAGAAGGCGGGCATCGACGGCGCGAAGAAGGCCGGCGACCTGACTGACGAGGAGATCGGCAAGCTCCGTCGCACCATCGAGGCCGGCTACCAGGTCGAGGGTGACCTGCGCGCGCAGAACTCGATCAACATCAAGCGCCTCGTCGACATCGGCTGCTATCGCGGCCTGCGTCACCGCAAGGGCCTGCCCGTCCGCGGCCAGCGCACCAAGACCAACGCCCGCACCCGCAAGGGTCCGCGCAAGACCATCGCGAACAAGAAGAAGTAACGGGGATCCTAATGTCCGAAGAGACCGTCGAGAAGACCGCCAAGCCCGCCGCGGAAGCCGCCGCTCCCGCCAAGGACGGCGATGCCAAGGCCGCCAAGGCCAAGAAGGGCAAGCGCAAGGCCGACCTGCAGGGTCTGTGCACCGTGCGCGCGACCTTCAACAACACCATCGTGTCCATCAGCGACGCCCGCGGCAACGTGGTCGCGTGGGGCTCGCCCGGCAAGGCCGGCTTCAAGGGCTCGCGCAAGAGCACGCCCTTCGCCGCGCAGGTCGCCGCCGAGGCCGCCGCCCAGGTCGCCTACGAGATGGGCATGCGCAAGCTGGACGTTCGCGTGAAGGGTGCCGGGGCCGGTCGCGAGTCCGCGGTCCGCGCGCTCAAGGCCGCCGGCATGGACATCATGTCGATCCGCGACGTCACGGGAGTGCCCCACAACGGCTGCCGCCCCAAGAAGCGCCGCCGCGTCTAAGTAAAGTCCGAACGAAGTTTCGAGCGAAGGGGAGTTTTCGATGAAGTGGAAAGCGCTGCACATGCCCAAGGGCGTGGTCAAGGAAAAGGGCGAGGCCCGTTACGGCAAGTTCGTGGTCGAGCCGCTGGAGCGCGGATGGGGCGTGACGCTGGGCAACGCCCTGCGCCGCGTGCTGCTGTCGAGCCTGCAGGGCGCCGCCGTGGTGTCCGCCCGCTTCGAGGGTGCGCCGCACGAGTTCTCGACGCTCGAGGGCGTCAAGGAAGACGTCGCCGAGATCATCCTCAACCTCAAGAAGCTGCGCGTCAAGCTGCTCTCCGACGAGGACGTCACGCTCCGCGTCGACATCTCGGGCGAGGGCGAGGTTCGCGCCGAGCACATCGAGGCCAACCCGCTCGTCAAGATCCTCAACCCGGACATGCACATCGCGACGCTCGCCAAGGGTGGCAGCCTCTCGATCGAGCTGCGTGTCTCCGACGGCCGCGGCTACGTGGCCGCCGAGGACCTGAAGCGCGAAGGCGACCCGATCGGCGTGATTCCCATCGACGCCGACTTCAGCCCCGTGTCGAAGGTGGCCTACGAGGTCTCCGACACGCGCGTGGGCCAGCGCACCGACTTCAACCGCCTCGAGATCGAGATCTGGACCGACGGCAGCATCGAGCCCGAGGATGCCCTCGCGTACGCCTCGAAGCTCCTCGTCGACCACGTCGAGATGCTCATCAACTTCGAGGGTGACCTCGAGACCGCCGACGAGGCCGTGAAGGACGAGGAGCGCGACCGCGTGAAGCAGCTGCTCAAGATGCGCGTCGACGAGCTCGAGCTCTCCGTGCGCTCCAGCAACTGCCTGCGCTGCGCCAACATCCACACGCTCGCCGACCTGGTCCGCAACCAGGAAGCCGAGATGCTCAAGTACAAGAACTTCGGCCGCAAGTCGCTCGTCGAGCTGAACGAGGTGCTCACCAACATGGGCCTTCGCTTCGGCATGGACGTGGACTTCTACCTGGGCGACGACCAATAATCGGACGGGCGATCCTTTGGATCGCCCCATCTAAGGAAAAAGAGAAATGAGACACGGAGTCGTTCGCAATCGGCTGAATCGGGACACCGACCACCGCCGCAGCCTGCTTAACAACCTGGCCACCTCGATCCTCAAGAAGGGTCTTGATGCCGAGCCGATGAACCGCGGCGTGATCACCACGGTGCCCAAGGCCAAGGTCGTGCGCGGCCTAGTCGACCGCCTGATCACCTACGCGAAGAAAGGCGACCTGTCGGCCCGCCGCCAGGCGGCCCGCTTCGTCAAGGAGCCTGCCGTGCTGCAGGGCCTGTTCTCCGACCTGGGTCCGCGCTACGCCAAGCGCGCCGGCGGCTACACCCGCGTCCTCAAGGTCGCGGAAAACCGCAAGGGTGACAACGCCGAGATGGCGCTGATCGCGCTGGTCGAGGAAGAGATCTCTCCGCGTCGCCCCAAGGCCACCAAGGCCAAGGCCGCGCCGGCGAAGAAGCCTGCCGCCCGCAAGAAGGTCGACATCACCAAGGCCGAGCCCGAAGCTCCGGCCTCGGAGTAGGGGCGAATCACGATTCGCCCTTTCGAGGGATTCACGAATCGCCCTCGGGCGATCCGACAAAAAACCCCGCCACTGGCGGGGTTTTTTGCTTTCGGAGAATACCCCCCATCCCCCTCGCCTGAGACCTCCGGTTCCGGGCAGCTAGCCTGCCGTGTGCGACTCGGTTAATTTGAGCCGCATGCCCAAGGCCGATGCCAAGACAGATGGGTTGGCCCCCGAGATCGCCCATAAACTGGCCCTTCTGCCGCTCGATCCCGGCGTGTACCTGATGAAGGACGCCAAGGACCGGATCATCTACATCGGCAAGGCGGTCAACCTCCGCAATCGCGTGCGCGGCTACTTCACGGGCCCCGGCGCGGACAACCACCTCGCCTCGCGCGTGCTGCGCGCGGTGGCCTGCGACATGGAGTGGATCGTCACGCGCACCGAGGTCGAGGCGCTCATCCTCGAGGCCAACCTCATCCGCAAGCACACGCCGCGGTACAACGTCGACCTCAAGGACGACAAGCACTATCCGTACATTCGCGTCACGGTCTCGGAACCCTTTCCCCGCCTGCTCATCACGCGCCAGGCCGAGAAGGGAACGGGCGCGAACCGCGACCTGTATTTCGGGCCGTACACCAACGCCCGCGCCATGCGGAACACCGTCCAGTACCTGAACCGCGTCTTCCGCATCCGCGACTGCGACCTGAAGCTCCCGGCGGCCGAGCCGCTGCGCCCGTGCCTGAGCTATCACATCAAGCGCTGCGACGCGCCCTGCGCGCGCTTCACCGGCGAGGCGGAATACCGCAAGCTGGTGGATGAGGCGGTGCTGCTGCTGAAGGGCCGTCGGCACGACCTGCGCGCGCGCCTCGAGGGCGAGATGCGCGCGGCGGCGGCGGGGCAGCGCTTCGAGGACGCGGGCCGCATCCGCGACCAGATCCGCGACCTGGAGACGGTGCAGGAGCGGCAGCGCGTCGACTTGGGGTCGGACCAGGATCCCAAGGACTTCGTGGCGGTGCGCCGCTCAGGGAGCGTGGGCGCGGTCGTGGTGCTGGAGGCCCGCGAGGGGCTGCTGTCGGACCGGAAGCAGTTCGAGGTGCGCATCCCGCTGGAGCAGGACGAGGGCTCCGTGCTCACGGAGTTCCTGACGACCTACTACCTCGACCGCACGCGCGGCGAGATCCCGCGCGAGATCCTGCTCTCGCACGAGCCGCCGGGCGAGGACAACATGGAAGCTCTGCTGCGCGAGGTGCGCGGCGGCGCGGTCACCATCGAGGTTCCGCAGCGCGGCGAGAAGCGCCGGCAGATGGAACTCGCCCTCGCGAACGCGGACATCCAGCTCGCCGAATACCTCGCGCGCCGCGAGAAGAAGGAGCGGCTCAACCATCGCGTCGCCGCGCTGCGCGAGGACCTGGGCCTCCAGGCGGCCCCGACGCGGATCGAGGGCTTCGACATCTCCCACCTTTCGGGAACGGACACGGTGGCCTCCAACGTCGTCTTCGTGGAAGGGAAGCCGAGCAAGAAGGATTACCGCCATTACAACGTGAAGACGGTGGAGGGCATCGACGACTTCGCCTCCATGCGCGAGGTGCTGGGTCGGCGCTTCCGCCGCCTGCGCGACGAGGAGGCGAAGGGCAATTCCAAGGATCGCCCGGACCTGATCCTCATCGACGGCGGCAAGGGCCAGCTGCACATGGCCGTGCAGGCGCAGAAGGAGTTCGGGTTCGAGGACATCCCCATCATCGGCCTTGCCAAGCGCATCGAGGAGATATTCTTCCCCCATCAGTCCGACCCTCTCCTGTTGCCCAAGACTTCGGCGGCCCTGCAATTGCTGCAGCAGGTGCGCGACGAGGCGCACCGCTTCGCCATCACGTTCCAACGCGGCAAAAGGAAGGCGAAGATCTCGCAGTCGTGGCTCGATGAAGTGCCCGGCGTGGGGCATGCGACGAAGATGAAGTTGATCCGGGCCTTTCGCTCGCCGCTCAAGGTGCGCGAGGCGACGGGCGAAGAACTGGCCGCCGCCGCCGGCAAGGCCGCCGCGAAGCGGATCCTCGATTGGCTGCATCAGGCGGAAGCCGTGATGGAATCTGCGCCCCCGCCTTCGCAAGGCGGGAATCCGGTCGTTTCGGAAGCGCCTTCGCAGGC
>DATAHJ010000229.1:0-2276 GCA_036263275.1 Fibrobacteria bacterium
CCCGGGGTCGCCTTTTTGATTCCTCCCGAACCTTGATCCGCTTTCCCTTGACAAACTTTTCCCCGGACTTTAATTTACCATTAGGTTAATTAAAGAATCTTCCATGCCAGCCTCCTTTTCCCTTCCTCCCGAGCACCTCGATGCCGTGTTCTCGGCCTTGGCCGATCCCACGCGTCGGGCCATCGTGGCGCGGCTGGCGAAGGGCGAGACCTCGGTGAAGGAACTCGCGAAGCCCTTCAAGATCAGCGGCCCGGCTGTCACAAAGCACCTGAAAGTGTTGCAGGGCGCGGGGCTCATCGCGCGCAGCAAGCGCGCGCAGCAGCGCCCTTGCCGCCTCGTGCCGAAACCACTGAAGGAAGCGACCGATTGGATGGAACAATACCGCGCGCTGTGGGAGGCCCGCCTTGACCGCCTCGATGATTACCTGATGGAACTGCAGGGCAAGCCGAAGAAAAACCGCTCGACCGAAAAGGGAAACAAGCCATGAGCAAGGTACGCGTGAACGCCTATTCGATTTCGTTGGACGGCTTCGGGGCCGCGCCGGGACAAAGCCTCGAGAACCCCTTCGGCGTCGGCGGTTTGGTCGTGGCCGACTGGATGCGGGGCACGAAGTTCTTCCAGGACATGATCGGCCGTGAAGGCGGCACCACGGGCATCGACCACCAGGTGGCCGTGTCGAGCATGCAGGGCGTGGGTGCGTGGATCATGGGCCGCAACATGTTCACGCCCGCGCGCGGCGCGTGGGAGATGGAATGGAAGGGCTGGTGGGGACCGAATCCCCCCTACCACGTCCCGGTCTTCGTCCTCACGCATCATGCGCGCCCCTCGCTGGAGATGGAAGGCGGCAACGTGTTCCACTTCGTCACCGGCGGCATTCGCGAGGCGCTGGAGAAGGCCCGTGCGGCGGCGGGCGACAAGGATGTCCGCATCGGTGGCGGCGCGGCGACCGTGCGCCAATATTTGGAGGCGGGGCTCGTCGACGAAGTGCACATCGCCGTGAGCCCGTTGCTGTTGGGCGCCGGCGAATCCCCCCTCAACGGGTTGAACCTGCCCGCGCTCGGGTACGAAGTCGCGGACAAAAAACTCGGCGAAAACGCGATGCACGTGTTCCTGCGCAAGAAGGCCTGAGAGGACAATATGAGCGACGCCGTCAGCGATCTTTCCAACGACCTGGAAATCCGGACTTCCCGTATCTTCGACGCTCCGCGCGAACTGGTGTGGAAGGCCCTCACCCATCCCGACCATGTCGACGTGTGGTGGGGCCCGGACGGGTTCACCAACATCACGGCCAAGCATGAATTCCGCGCGGGCGGATCGTGGGTGTTCACCATGCGCGGCCCCGACGGCACGGACTATCCCAATGCCGTCACCTACCGCGAGATCAAGCCCTTCGAGCGCCTCGCCTACCGGCATGGTTCCTCGGAGGAGGAGAATCCCGCGGAGGACTTTCACACCGTGATCCTGCTCGAAGAGCTCGGGGATAAAACCCGCCTCACCATGACGGCAACCTTCAAGGACAAGGCCCGGCGCGACCAGGTCATCCGCGAGTACGGCGCCGTGGAAGGCGCGCGGCAGCACCTCGAGAAGCTGGCCGACCATATCGAGCGCATCCGGGAGAGCGCATGAGCGCGGGAAATGATCACATCATTATCTCGCGTCGGGTTTTCACGGCCACTCGCGAAGCCATGTGGGAGGCGTTTCGAAATCCCAAGGCGCTGGCCCGGTGGTGGGGACCGTCCGGATTCACGAATGTCTTCCACGCCTTCGAGTTTCGCCACGGAGGAACTTGGGACTTCACGATGACCGGGCCCGACGGAAACGGGTACCGCATGCAAAAGCACTTCGTCGAAATCGACCCGCCCGCGCGGCTTGTTTTCGATCATCCGGACGCGACGCACGGATTCCGCATGTTCATCGAACTCGCGGAACGGGATGAAGGCGCCGAAATGTCATGGCGGATGGCATTCGACTCCGCAGAAGAAGCCGGACGCGTCCGTAACATCGTCGTAGCCGCCAACGAGCAGAATTTCGACAGGTTGGCTGACTACCTTTCCGAAGCGCGGACCTGAAAAGGTCCCCGAACACCCGTTTCCCCCGGAGACACCCCATGCTCAAGAAAATCCTGATCGGCCTCGCCGTCGTGATCGCCGCGTTCCTCGTCGTCGTCGCCATGCAGCCCGCGGATTTCCGCGTCGAGCGCAGCACGGTGATCGCCGCGCCGCCCGAGATCGTCCACCACCAGATCGACGACTTCACCCAGTGGAAAAAGTGGTCGC
>DATAHJ010000230.1:0-2176 GCA_036263275.1 Fibrobacteria bacterium
CTCCGAAGCGGGGCCTTTTAAAGATGGTCGGGACGGCGGGATTCGAACCCACGACCACTTGAACCCCATTCAAGTACTCTACCAGACTGAGCCACGTCCCGAACAGGCGGGGGAATGTAAAAGTCGGGGCACGTTGCGTCAACGCAAAACCCGTTGAATCGCCTTGATTTGCAAAAAAGGCGGCATTTTTCCGGCCCGATGCGACGTCTCGAAGCGCCCCACGTCGAAGAGCGGCCCGCAGGCGAACAACCCCCTGATGTTTCGCGTGTTCCCGTCGAGCTAAATTTGACGCCTTCCAACCGTTTTCCCCAAGTCCCGGAGCCCGTGATGCAAGACGTTTCCGTCCTCGATCGCCACCGCAAGGCCTACTCGCCCAAGCTGCCCCCCGCGCTCGCGCAGGGCGCGGATCGCGTGACGCTGAAGGCGGGAGCGGCGACGGAGCCGGTCAAGGACAAGGAAGCCATCCAGGCCGCGTTTCCGAAGACTTACGGCATGCCGGTGATCGAGTTCTCCGCAGGCACGGCGTCGTCCGGAGCCGCAAAGGCATTGAAGGTGGGCGTGGTGCTCTCCGGCGGCCAGGCGCCGGGCGGCCACAACGTGATCGCGGGCATCTTCGACGCGATCCGCAAGATCCATAAGGACAGCCAGGTGTTCGGCTTCTCCGGCGGCCCGTCGGGCCTCGAGACCGGCAAGTACGAGATCATCACCGATGCGACGATGGACGTGTATCGCAACACCGGCGGCTTCGACATCATCGGCTCGGGCCGCACGAAGCTGGAGACGACGGAGCAGTTCGACCGTTGCATCGAGGTCGTGAAAAGATTGGGCCTCGACGCGGTGGTGATCATCGGCGGCGACGACTCGAACACCAACGCGGCCGTGCTGGCGGAGTACTTCCTCGCGAAGGGCGCGGGCGCGTCGGTGGTGGGCGTGCCCAAGACCATCGACGGCGACCTGAAGAACGCGCACATCCCCACCTCGTTCGGCTTCGACACGGCGGTGAAGACCTACTCCGAGCTGATCGGCAACATCGCGCGCGATGCGCGCTCGGCGCGCAAGTACTGGCACTTCATCAAGCTGATGGGCCGCTCCGCGAGCCACATCACCCTGGAGGCGGGCCTGCGCACGCGCGCCAACGTGACGCTGATCTCGGAAGAGGTCGAGGCGAAGGCGATGACGCTCGACCAGGTCGTGGACCTCGTCGCCGGGCCGATCAAGGCGCGCGCCAAGCAGGCGAAGAACTACGGCGTGGTGCTCGTGCCCGAAGGCCTGATCGAGTTCGTGCCCGCGCTCAAGGCGCTGGTCGCCGAGGTGAATCATTTGCTGGCGGAGAGGGAGGCGGAGTTCTCGAAGCTCGAGGGCGCCGCCGCGAAGATCTCCACGCTTGCGGGCTGGCTGAAGCCCGATGTCGCCGCGACGTTCAAGTCGCTGCCCGCGTCGATCCAGGCGCAGCTGCTGCTCGACCGCGACCCGCACGGCAACGTACAGGTGTCGCTGATCGAGACGGAGAAGCTGCTGTCGGAGATGGTGGCGGCGAAGCTGAAGGGCGACGCGGACTACAAGGCCGCCGGCGGGAAGTTCTCGGCGCAGCATCACTTCTTCGGCTACGAGGGCCGCGCGGCCGCGCCCTCGAACTTCGACGCCGACTATTGCTACGGCCTGGGCGCCGTGGCGGCGGTGTTGATCAACAACGGCAAGACGGGCTACATGGCCTCGATCCGCAACCTCTCGAAGGGGCCCGCGAATTGGGTCGCGGGCGGGATTCCCATCACGATGCTCTTCAACATGGAGCAGCGCCACGGCAAGCTGAAGCCCGTGATCCAGAAGGCGCTCGTCGAGCTCGACGGCCCGGCCTTCAAGGAGCTGGCGAAGCACCGCGACGCGTGGGCTGTGGAGGACGCGTATTTGTTCCCCGGGCCCATCCAGTACTTCGGCCCCGCGGAGGTGTGCGACGCGGTGACGATGACGCTGGAGCTCGAGGGGGGATAGGGGCTGCGAGGGGCTAGGGTGCTGGCAAACAGCGATTATTTGGCATAGATAGCGACTCCGGTGAACTTGGTTCCGCTATAGCAGGTGGCGTCTGTCACAGTCGTACTCCAAAATACGTCTAGTGAGTCTACGCCAGGGTTAAGAAAGGCGTCTTTTAGAGTATTGTAAGTCAAAGCAAAGTATGATG
>DATAHJ010000231.1:0-4361 GCA_036263275.1 Fibrobacteria bacterium
TTGACGGCGGGCATGGATCGCATCAACAGCGTCGCGCGGCGGCTCGGGTTCGGCGAGCCCACGGGCATCGACCTCGAGGACGACCGCAGCGGATTGCTGATGGATTCGACCACCTACGAACGGATGTACGGCCGTCGCGGCTGGCGCTGGACGCCCGGCCTCATCCTCAACCTCTCGATCGGGCAGGGGCAGATCGTCACGCCGCTCCAGTTGGCCGACTACGCCGCCGGCCTCGCCAACGGCAACGTCATCTACCGGCCGCACTTCCTTCGCGAGGTGCGCGATGTGCGCGGCCGCCTGGTGACGCGGTCGAAGCCCGAAGTGCAGCACCAGGTCAACCTGACGCCTTCCGAGCATGAGCTCATCCTCAAGTCGCTTTCCGAGGTGGTCAACGGCGCGGGGGGCACCGGGGCCCGCGCCCGTGTGCCGGGCGTGTGGGTGGGCGGAAAGACCGGCTCGGCCGAGAACCCCCACGGTTCGCAGACGCACGCGCTCTTCATCGGCGTGGCGCCGCTCGACGCGCCCCGCATCGTCGTGGCCGTGGTCATCGAGAACGCCGGCCACGGCGGATCCATCGCGGCGCCCATCGCAGGGGCCATCATCCGGAGGCACCTCGTCCCATGATTCGCCGCGAAAAACAAGCCCGGGCCTTCGACCGCGTGATGCTCGCGGCGCTCGCCGTCCTGCTCATCATCGGCCTCATGGCCGTCTACTCCGCCACGCGGGGCGAATCGGACCGGCTGTGGCAGAAGCAGATCGTGTACGCCGCCTTCGGCCTCGTGCTCATGGCGGGCCTTTACGTCGTGCCGCCCCGCATGTTCTACGCGGCGGCTTACCCGTTGTACGGCCTGTCGCTATTGCCGCTCCTGTACATCATCGTCTTCAAGAGCAACTCCGTGGAGCGCTGGATCGCGCTGCCGGGAGGGTTCAACCTGCAGCCCAGCGAGCTGGCCAAGATCGCGCTGATGCTGGCCATGTCGCGCTACCTCTCCTTCCAGCCTGTCAGCCTCTCCTCGCCTCGCACGCTGATGATGCCGTTCTTTCTCTTCGCCGTGCCCTTCGTGCTCGTGCTGATGCAGCCCAACCTCAGCACGGCCCTGAGCTTCGTGGCCATGACGGCCATGATGGCCTTCTTCTCGGGGCTTTCGGTGCGCGACCTGTTCTTCCTCGCCTCGCCGCTGCTTTCGGTCATCCTCACCTTCAACAACTACGCCTGGGCGGGGCTCTTCATCGTGCTGGTCGCGGTGATGTGGCGCACGCGCGCCTCCCTGCGCTCCATGATCTTCTGGCTCACCGTCAACATCGCCTCGGGATACGCGGCCATCTTCGTGTGGAACCGGATCCTCTATGCCCACCAGCGCGACCGCATCCTCACCTTCATCGACCCCGCAAGCGACCCGCAAGGCGCAGGCTATCAGGTGCTCCAGAGCAAGGTGGCCATCGGCTCGGGAGAATTCCTCGGCAAGGGCTACCTGAACGGCACCCAGACGAACCTCAGCTTCCTGCCCGAGGAGCACACCGACTTCATCTTCTCCGTGATCGGGGAGCAGTTCGGGTTCCTCGGCGGCTTGGTCGTGATGGGATTGTTCCTCCTGCTCCTGCAGCGCATCCTCGGCGTGGCGGTGGACAGCCGCAGCCGCTTCACGGCGCTCTTCGCCGTCGGCACCACGGGCATCCTGTCGTTCCACATCCTGGTCAACATCTCGATGACGATGGGCATGATGCCCGTCACGGGCCTTCCGCTGCCCTTCCTCTCCTACGGCGGCTCCTTCCTCATCTCCTGCCTGATCATGTTGGGCATCCTGATCAACCTGAGGGCGCACGGAGAGTATCTCTGAGGACAAAGAGCGTTCAATTACGAGTTACGAATTACGAATTGAACGCGGAGGGGATGCTTCCGTATCCCGCTTTTGTGCGTTGTCTTCTGTGTTTTATTCTTAATTCGTAACTCGTAATTCGTAATTGAGCCTGCGGGCTTGCCCGCGGGCGTTTCAGGCGAAAAACGCCGCCGCCGTCTCGAAGTCCGGCAAGGGCGCCTTCGCATTGTCCTTCTCCACCCTCGCCAGCACCAAGGCGTCGACGCGCGCGGCCCCGGCCGACAGCAGCGCATCCCGGCAATGCGCCAGCGTACTCCCCGTCGTGCAGACGTCATCCACCAGCAAAAGGCGCAGGCCCGCTTCCGATCGTGCCGGGGCCGCGCGAAAGGCGCCGTCAAGGTTCGAGCCTCGCTTCCTTCCGCCCAGCCGCGTCTGCGTGCCGGTGCGGCGCACCCGGCGCAACAAATCCTCGCGCACGGGCACGCCTCCCCACAGGCCGATTTCCCGGGCGATGGCGGTGGCCTGGTTGTAGCCACGCTCCCGTCGCCGCGCCGGATGCAGCGGCACGGGAACCACCGCGTCGTAGCTCTGCGCGAGGTCGTCCCGCCACAACCTTCGCCAGCGCATCCATGCGCACAGCAGGCGCACGTGCCGCCTTTCGTGACGGTACTTGAAGCCGTGGATCAGCCCATGAAGGGGAGGGGTGAGCCGGAACATTGCCCGCGCCCAGGGTATCCCCGAAATCGCTTCGTCCTCCTCGGGACGCGCATCGCGCACCACGCGCAGGCAGTCGCGGCACAAAGGCATGGTGCCGAAGCGGCGCTTGCCGCAATGCCCGCACGTGGGCGGGATGAGCCAGTCTTCCGCTTTGTGCAGGCAGGCCAAACCCGCCCGGCGAACAACGCGAAATAGACGAGAACGATGCAGGAAAAGGGGTGACGGCATGGCGGAATCCTCCGCGCATTGGACGTCACGAGAATGAAAAATGGTCCGGGGTTGTTGCGCTAACCGGACAACCCAAGCCCGCGGAGGAGACCCCCCACGCGTTCCCGGATTTCATCCCGCACCTTGCGGAATTCCTCCGGCTCCATGTTGCGCGGGTCGGGCAGGGCCCAATCCTCATGGATGCGTCCCTCCACGAACGGGCAGGCGTCGCCGCAGCCCATCGTGATCACGGCGTCGTAACCCGCGTGCGGCACCTCGTCGAGCGACTTGGAATCGTGCGCGGCGAGGTCGTAGCCGAGCTCGGCCATGGCGGCGATGGCCTTGGGGTTCACGATTCCCGAGGGCCTTGAACCCGCGCTGTACGCTTCCACCGAATCTCCGCCCAGGATGCGGGCGAAGGCCTGCGCCATCTGGCTGCGGTTGCTGTTCTCGATGCAGACGAAGAGGAGTTTCGCGTGGAGTTTTTTGGGGGAATTCATGTTGTCTTTCCTGCGTCCGTCTGTTCTTCGGCGTCGATCCATCTCGTGAAAGCCAACGCGGCGAGCATTCCCGCGAGTTGTGCGAGCATGAATCCGGGCGCATCTCCTGGGCGTATTCCCGCGAAGGTGTTCGTGAGCGAGCGGGCCAGCGTGACCGCCGGATTGGCGAAGCTGGTGGAGGCGGTGAACCAGTAGGCCGCCGCGATGTACGCGCCGATCATCCAGGGCAACGCGCTGTTCGAAAAGCGGCGACGCAACAGCACAAGCAGCAGGAGTCCGAAGGTCGCCACGAATTCGGAAATCCATTGCGCGCCGCCCGTCCGCATGTGCGTCGAGGCTTGCAGGATCGGCTCGGCGAACATGGCATGCGCCAGCCACACGCCCGCCACCGCGCCGGCCGTCTGGGCCGCGACGTAGGCGAGGAGAATCCGGGCGCGCAACCGCCTCGAGAGCGCCTCGGCCAGGGACACCACCGGATTGAAGTGCGCGCCGGAGAACGGCGCGAGGAGGAGGATGAGCACGGGGAGCAGAAATCCCGTGGCCAGCGCATTGGCCAGCAGAGCCAGCGCGTCGTTGCCTTGCGAAAGCCTTTGCCCCATGATCCCGGAGCCCACCACGCCCGCGAGGAGCAATGCTGTTCCGACGAATTCGGCCGCGAGGGCGCGCGAATTTTTCCTGTGCGTGAGGCTTTTCATGGCCATGATTTCAGGGACACGGGCGGTTAGCAGCACTTCGCGGCGTCGCGCCGAATGCCCGTGGAGAGCGCGTTCAGGGAACGGGCGGCGGCTTCGAAGGCGTCTGCGTCCAGGCAGTAGCAGGTGCGCGGGCCTTCGATCTCGCCGCGAATGAGGCCGACTTCTTTGAGGGCCTTCAGATGCTGCGAGACGGTGGATTGCGAGAGGGGGAGGTCTTCGACGATCTCGCCGCAGATGCATGTGCCGCGCTGCGCGAGCAGGCGCAGGATGGCGATGCGCGCGGGATGGCCCAACGCCTTCGCCACGTCGGCCAACCGCTGGTCGGCTTCGGGGAATTCGTTGTCTTTGCTTTGGGCCATGAAGCCTCCTTAAATCTTATATCGTGAATATACGATTAATGAGGTGGATTGGGGAAGGCTTCGGAG
>DATAHJ010000232.1:0-2427 GCA_036263275.1 Fibrobacteria bacterium
CGCGCATCCAGCCCTGCGTGGTGTCGGGCACCTTCGAATCCGGCATGTACCAGTACGACGAAACGCTGGCCTACGTGTCGCTCGCGACCGCGCAGCGGTTGTTCGGCATGCCCGGCGCGGTCACGGGCCTGCAGCTGCGCGTGCGCGACCCGGCCCGCAGCCCCGACGTCGCCAACGCTCTCGACGAGAAGCTCGGCTTCCCTTACCGGGCGGTCGATTGGCAGGCGAAGAACGCGACCCTCATCAAGTGGATGGCCTACGAGAAGGTGCTCGTCGGCCTCGCACTCGGCATCATCATCATCATCTCGGCGTTCAACATCATCTCGTCCCTCATCATGGCGGTGAACGACAAGACGCGCGAGATCGGCGTGCTGCGCGCCATGGGCGCCACGCGCGGTTCGATCCTGCGCATCTTCGTGTACGAGGGCGCGATGGTCGGCCTCCTCGGCTCGACCGCGGGCGTGCTCCTCGGCCTCTTGAGCTACTGGGTCCAGAAGGAGTTCGGACTGATCCGCCTGCCCGGCGACGTGTACTTCGTCACGACATTGCCGGTGAAGCTGCGCTGGACCGACGTCGTCGGCGTGCTCTCGCTCACCAACATCCTGTGCGTGATCGCGACCTTGCCCCCGGCCATCAAGGCCTCCCGGCAGGATCCGGTGGAGGCCATAAGGCATGAATAAAAAAAGCGAAAAGAGAAAAGAGAAAAGAGAAAAAGGGACTCGACGCGTGCGCCACGCCGCGAGCATTCCTGTTTTTTCCGCTTTTCGCTTTCCGCTTTTCGCTTTCGCACAGAATGGCCCTTGGAGCTTCGCGTGACCTCCCCCATCCTCTCGCTGAAGAACGCCACGAAGGTGTTCACCGAATCCGGCGGACGGATCGAATTGTTCCGCGACCTCGACTTCGAACTGGGCGCGGGGGAATTCGTCGCCGTCACCGGAGCCTCTGGGGTGGGAAAGAGCACGCTGCTGCATATCCTCGGCCTCCTGGAGCAGGCCTCCTCGGGAACCTTGCGGTTCGACGGGACCGACGTGTCGACGCTCGGCGACGCGCGCGTCTCGCGCCTGCGCAACCGCTCGATCGGCTTCGTGTTCCAGTTCCATCACCTGCTGCCCGACCTCACCGCGCTGGAGAACGTCATGCTCCCGCTGCGCATCGGCGGGTCCCTCGGCGGCAAGGGGCGCGCGCGCGCGAAGGAATTGCTGGAGCGCGTGGGGCTGGGCGACCGCCTGCACCATGTGCCCGCGAAGCTCTCCGGTGGCGAGCGGCAACGGGCCGCCGTCGCGCGCGCGCTGGTCAACGGCCCTTCCGTGCTGCTCTGCGACGAGCCGTCGGGAAACCTCGACGCGGGCAACGCGGAGCGCCTGCATGCGCTGCTGTCGGACCTGAACCGCGACCAAGGCGTCGCGGTCCTCGCGGTGACCCACGATCCCGCGCTCGCGGCGCGCGCGCACCGCGCGCTCGTCCTGCGCGGCGGCGCGCTGCAAGACGCCGGCGCGCCATCCACGTAGTCTCGCCATGAACGGAAATCCCGTCTGCACGCAGTGCGGCTTCACCCTCGCCGAGTTCCGCGCGCGCGGGCTTTTGGGCTGTGCCGCGTGCTATGAACAGATGGGCGAGGCGCTGCGCGCCGAGCTCCTCCAGCTGCATCCGCTCTTATATGCCCGTCCCGCCGCGCCCATTGCGGCGCGGCCCCGGACGGACGGCGAGGACGCCGCCGCGCTGCGCGAGCGCATGGGCGACGCGCTGCGGCTGGAACGCTATGAAGAGGCCGCGGCCTTGCGGAAGCGTCTCGACGAGCTCGCGACGGGAAACCGCGCGTGAGCCCGCTTCCCGCCGCGGCCGACATCGTCGCCGCGCCGATTCCCTGGATCGGCGACGCGCCAACGGATGCCAACGCACCCGAGGCGCGCGTGCTCTTCGCGCGGCGCATCACGCGGCGCAATTTTGCCGGCTTTCCGTTCTGGGTCTCGTGCGCGCCCGAAGCCTGCGCGCGCCTGGCGGAGAAGGCGCGCGCGCATGCGGCGACGCAAGGCCTCGGCGGGGGCATTTCGCTCGCGGCCTTGGCCGCGGGCGACCTCGGCGCGATCGGCGCGCTGCGCGAGCGCATGCGCCTGCCGGAGCGCCCGGCGGCATTCCCGGGCAAGCGCGACTTCAAGATGTTGTTCGCGGGAAGCGATCCCGCGGAACATGTCCTCTTCGGCGAGGCGGAGCATTGGATCCGCGTGCGCGTCCTGAAGACCCTTCCGACGACGGAAGAGGCCTTGGCGGAGGAAGACGAAGGAACGGAATTCGCGCGCTCCGAAGAATGGGGCTGGCTGGCCTCCGATCCCGTGTTCGCAGGCCCGGGGCCGCAGTTCGAGGCCGGCCTGCACCTGCCCGCGCTCGCCGCCGCGGGCGGAAGAATCGCGCAGGCACAGCGCGCGATGG
>DATAHJ010000233.1:0-2606 GCA_036263275.1 Fibrobacteria bacterium
TCCCCATCATTCCATCATTTCCTCAATTCATCATTTCTTTCAGGCCTCGTCCCACGGGAATTCCAGCACGTCGCGGATGTCGCGCGTATTCAGCGCCAGCATCAACAGCCGATCGAAGCCCACCGCCACGCCCGCGCACGCGGGCAGGCCCGCGCCGAGGTCCGCGAAGAAACCCCCGTGCAGCGGAATGACCGGCTTCCCGGCCGCGACCCTCTTCGCGTTCTCCGCCTCGAAGCGCGTCCGGTACTCGCGCGAATCGATCAGCTCCTTATAGCCGTTCGCCAGCTCCATCCCGCCCGAATACACCTCGAAGCGCTGCGCGAGGAAAGGCTCCTCCTGGTCGGGCTCGGCCTGCGCCGCCATCTCGATCGGGAAGTGATGCACCACGGTGAACTTCGCGGGATCGAATCCGGGTTCCACGACTTCGCTCATCAAAAAGTTGAGGACGTCCGTTTTTTCAGGAAAGAGGGCGGCAGTATCCTTCGAGGACCATCCCCTCCCCGCGAACACGGGATGAGCCAGCAGTTGCTCGCGGGTGGACTTGCGCGGATGCAGACCCGTCACGGCCTGGAACGTCTCGACGTAGAGCTTGAAGTCGGCTTCCCGATCACCCGCGACCAGCGCGCAAAGGGCGACCGTTTCCTCCATCATCCGCCGCAACTTGAACCCGAGGCGATACCACTCCACCATGGTGAACTCGGGATTATGCAAACGTCCCGACTCCTCGATGCGGAAGGACTTCGCAATGGAATAAACGTCCGGGTATCCGCGCGCCAGCAGGCGCTTGAGGTGCGGCTCGGGCGAAGTTTGCAGGTAGCGCGGGGAATCCGCAGCAGGCACCTCGAACGCGCCGATGTGCGCGTCGTGCGAGGCCCCCCGCGAAAGCAGCGGCGCCTCGATCTCGAGCACGCCCCGCGCGGCGAAGAACGCGCGCACCGCGGCGAGCTTTTCGGCCCGCAGCCTGGAGGCGTTCAGCTTCGAAAGGTCGGCCACGATCACTCCCCGAAAAAACAAGGGCGGCTCCGAAGGAAACCGCCCTTGAAAACTACCCTCTGCGGCGAAGTCGTTACTTCGCGCGCTCCACGTACTCCCCCGTGCGCGTGTCGACGCGGACCTTCATGCCCTCGCCGATGAACAGCGGGATGTCGATCTCGGCGCCGGTCTCGACCGTGGCCTTCTTCATCACGCTGTTGGCCGTGTCACCCTTCACCGCGGGCTCGGTGTAGGTGATGACGAGGTCCATGAACACGGGCGGCGTCACCGAGATGGCCTTGTCGCCCCAGTAGGAGACTTCGCACTCGGTGTTCTCGAGCAGCCACTTCTCGGCGCCGTCCATCAGTTCCTTGGGGATCTCGACCTGCTCGAAGGACTTGGTGTCCATGAACGTGTAGTTCACGCCGTCGGTGTAGAGGTACTGCAGGGTGGCGTGCGAAATGTCCGCCTCCTCCAGCGAGTCGCCCGACTTGATCGTGCGCTCGAGCACGCGGCCGGTGATGAGGTTCTTGAAGCGCACGCGATTGAAGGCCTGGCCCTTGCCCGGCTTCACGAACTCGTTGTCGGTGA
Organism: Fibrobacteria bacterium; assembly: GCA_036263275.1. GTDB lineage: Bacteria > Fibrobacterota > Fibrobacteria > UBA11236 > UBA11236 > UBA11236. Next base: position 1,564 of record DATAHJ010000233.1, read on the forward strand.
TCATGCAGGGCTGACCGTCGAGCATGACGCGGAGGCGCTTGCGGAATTCGTTGGTGCTGACCATTCCCATGATGCGTGCCTTTCTAACTTTTGGCGGGTCGGCCCGGGAAACAACCCGAAAACGCCCCGTTTCTCGCGAAAATCGCGCGAAATTCGCGCGAAAAGCCGCGCGGAAGACCGCAGGATGTAGCAAAAGATGCCGCCCCTTCCAACGTCCGAAACCCTGTCGCAAACGGCCCCGCAGGCCACGCCGGCGTGGCAAAAAGCGCTGGGAGAGGCCTTTCGGAACCCGCGCGACCTGCTCGCCTTCCTCGGCCTCGACCCGGCCGCCGCGCCGCGCGTGCTCGACCTCGACCCCCGCTTTCCCCTGCGCGTGCCGCGGGCCTACGCGGCCCTGATGCGCCGGGGCGACTGGAACGATCCCCTCTTGCGGCAGGTGCTCGCGTTCGACAGCGAGAATGAGCTTCGTAACGGATTCGCCGCCGATGCCGTGGGTGACGGTGCCGCGCAAGACGGTCCCGCCGTGCTGCGCAAGTACAATGGCCGCGCCCTCCTCGTCACCACCGGGCAATGCGCCGTGCATTGCCGCTACTGCTTCCGCCGCGAATACCCGTACGCCGACCAGGCGCTTTCGGCGCCGGAGTGGGACGCCGTGTACGCCCGGCTGGGAGCGGACCCCGATGTCGACGAAGTGATTTTTTCAGGGGGGGATCCGTTGTCGCTCTCCGATGCGAAGCTTCGCTTCCACTTCGCCCGTGGGACTTCGCTGCAGGGGGTGCGCAGGCTCCGCCTGCACACGCGGCTTCCCGTGGTCCTGCAGGAACGCGTGGACGAAGGCCTCTTGTCGCTGATCTCGGAAACGGCCGCGAAGAAGCCTCTGTACATCGTGCTGCATGTCAATCATGCGAACGAAATTGGAAGCGGACTTGAGGATGCCGTGGCGAAGCTGCGCGCCGCAGGCGCGATCCTGCTGAACCAGTCGGTGCTCCTGCGTGGAGTCAATGATTCCGTGGAAGCGCTGGAAGCCTTGTCGCTGCGCCTGC
>DATAHJ010000234.1:0-2467 GCA_036263275.1 Fibrobacteria bacterium
CTTTGCGTTTCGCGGAGGAACATCGGAACCGACAGGATCACTCCAGGCTCCCGCGTCTTCTTCCGCCAGCCCGCTTCCCACGGCCTCGGTGTTTTTTGCTCCGTCCCACTTCCGCATGAATCCCGGGAAACCGTATTCGACCTGGAAAGATCCTCCCTGGCTCGAATCCAGGGATTCCCACGCACCGCCCCAGCTCGCGCGCACGCGCACATGGAACAGCGCCAAGGCCAGCAGGAGCAATCCCGCGGGGATCAGAAGCGCGCAGAGGATCCACCCCCAAGGCACGGGGCAGGCTCCGGTTCAGAGGTCGGAGGGAGGACGCGTCGCGCCGGACTTGCCCGACTTCGACTTCACATCGTCGGTGACGGTCTGGGCCTGGGCGCCGGCGTCCTCCTTGGCGCGCGCCTCGATGCGCGCGATCAGCGCGTCGAGCGTGTTCTTCTGGAGGATCTTGCGGAACTGGTCGCCGTAGTTGCCGGCGGTGCTGAGGTCGTCGATGACGAGGTCCCATGCGCGCCACTCGTTCTGCTTGAGCAGCAGCTTGTATTCCACCACCGACACGGAGCCCTTGGAGTACACGCGGGCCGACACCGTGGCGCGGTCGCCGTTCACGGCGGCCGGGGAATAGCGCGTGGAGTCGCTGGAGTAGGCCTCCAGCCGTTTCACGGAGGAATTCTCCACCATCGCCTTGAAGGCCTTCACGAAGCGGGTGCGCTGCGCGGGCGTCATCTTGTTCCAGTTGGCGGTGCCGAGCGCGCGGCGGCCCAGCTCCTCGAAGTCGAAGATGCCGTTGATCAGGGCCTTGACGCGGTCGGTCTGCTTGGAGACGTTCTTGTCGCGCAGGAGTTTCTGCAGCTCGACGTCCTGCTTGCGGATCTTCTCGACCGGATCGGGCGCGGCGTGCGCGGAAGGCGCACACAAGGCCATGAAGGCCATCGCGGTCAAGGCGGCCGTGAAAAACGATGCGGGTTTCAGGGAGAATTTCATGGCTTCGGTTCCTCCGGCGGATTGCCCGCCTTCAAGCTACCAAGGTAGTCCGAGAGCGTCCATCCCACGGATTTGAAGAGGGACGCCACGGCGATGTTGTATTCGAGAACGGCGCTGTAATAGTCGTTCCGCGAGGAAATGGCCTGCCGGAAGGGGGAGGTCATGTTGCGCGCCTCCGAGCGGTCCAGATCGTAGCGCATGGCCGCGCCCTTGAGCCAGGCGTCGGCGGCGCGCAGGGCGAGCTGCGCATCCTCCATGTCGGCGCGCGCCTTCTCGACCCGCATCCACGCGTCTTGCACCTTCATCAGGATCCCGCGCGCGGCGTACACCTCGGTACGCTCGAGCTGGCGCAGGTCGAGGCGCTCCTTGCGGTAGGACTGGTAGCGCTCCCAGAAGTTGAGGCGCAGGCGCATGCCGAGGCCGGCCACGCCGGTGAGCTCGTTCAGCGGGTCGCGCGCGAACGGGTCGCCGCCGCTCGACTGGCGGTCCGACGACCAGGCCTTGCCGTATTCGATGTTGCCGAACAGGAAGATGTCGGGGCCGATCTCGCCCTGAGCGACTTTCAGCAGTTCGCGGCGCGCCGCGAGGCCGTTGCGCAGGCGCTGCAGGTCGGGATGGAAGCGGAGGGCCGCCATCTTCAGCGTATCGAGCGGCGGAATCACGTCGGTGCGCGGGCTGAGCACGGTGTCGGCGAGGGGCACGTCCTCGGAGTCGCGGGCGGCGACGGCGAAGCGCAGCGCCAGCTCGGAGCGGCGCACGCCGAGATCCGCTTCATGAAGGCCGTGGTCCAGCGCGTAGCGTCCCGACTTGAGGCGCAGCACGTCGGTCTGCTCGACGTTCTCGTCGCCGGCGTCGAGGGACTCGACGAGCTTGCGCTGGGCCTTGTCGAGGTCATTCTTGGAGGACGCGAGCTCACGCTGCATGGTCAGGGCGAAGAGGCGTTGGTTGCAGATCGTCTGCGCCTCTTCCGACACGTCGAGCCGTTCCTTCTGAAACTGGGCCTCGGAGACGCGCACCTGCAAGGTCGCCGCGCGACGGCCCGCGCGATAGCGGGCGATGTTGAGCGGCTGCACGACGGAGCCTTTGATGCCGAAGAACGGCCCCCACTCGCCGAAGTCGAACCGGCGCTGGGTGTCGTACAGCGTGTCGCCCGAGAGCGACAGCCACGCGTTCCTGTCATTGAAGCGGATGCCCGGGGCGGGACCGATTCCCGTCTCCACTTCGAACTTGGGAAGGATCACGCCCATGTCGACGTCGCGCAGCTTCTCGCGCGCCTTGTCGACTTCGAGGGCCTTCTCCGCGAGGACGGGATGATCTTCCAGCGCAAGGCGTTCCACGTCGGCGCAGGTCATGGGTGCCCGCGCATGCGCGCCGTTTGCGAACCCAAGCAGGACAAGCAAAACAAAGAACAGGGCGCCGGTGGCGCTCCGGGGGGTGCGCGCAGGGGTGGAGTAGGGGAAGAAGCGGTTCAAGGCATGGG
>DATAHJ010000235.1:0-2533 GCA_036263275.1 Fibrobacteria bacterium
CGCGCCTGGGCGGCGTCCTGCACGCCACGCCGCTCTTCATCGTCCTGCTCGTCCTCGAGGCCACCGACGTGGTCTTCGCCATCGACTCCGTGCCCGCGATCTTCGGCCTCACCAAGGAGCCGCTGATCGTCTTCACCTCGAACATCTTCGCCATCCTCGGCCTGCGCTCGCTCTACTTCCTGCTGGCGGGCGCGGTGGACAAGTTCCACCTGCTCAAGTACGGCCTCGCGGTCGTGCTCACCTTCGTGGGCCTCAAGATGACCGTGCTCGCGTGGATTTTCCACGGCCATGTCCCCATCGTCTGGTCGCTCGGCGTCATCGCCGGCACGATCGGCGGATCGATCGTGTTGTCGCTGCTGTTTCCGAAGAAGGGGGAGGGGGCGGGGGGGTGATACTTCGTCGGTGAAGCTTCGGAGTTGTCGCTTTCCGTTGCGGGAGAAACTTCGTCGTTGTCAGTTGTCGGTTGTCGGTTGTCAGGGGACGGGAACGAATTTCCGCGTTCTCTCGGACAACTGACAACGGCAAAGCATTTCAAACCAAGAATGGCGACAACCGACAACTTCGAAGCTTCGCCCGGGTTTCTTCGCTACCCCACCACGTCCAGCTTCGCGAACTTCAGCATGAGCGTGCGCGGCACGCGGTCGGAGAAGACCACCACCGCGCTCGCCGAGTCGCCGCTGCCCGAGACCTGCATCACCTTGCCCTCGCCGAACTTGGCGTGCCGCACGCGGCTGCCCGCGCGGAACGGCGCCTCGTCCTGGTTGATGTCCTCGTAGCGCGGCATGGGATCGGGCGAGCCGCCGAGGGCGCGCCCCACGGCCATGCCCATGCGGAAGGCCGTGCGCTGCGGCGCGGCCGGGCGCTGGATCTCGAGGTATTGCGGGTCGATCTCGCGCAGGAAGCGCGAGGGCATGGCGTCCTGGTAGCCGCCGTAGCGGCGGCGGCGGCGCGCGTAGCTGAGCGTGAGCTCGCGGCGCGCGCGCGTGGCCGCCACGTAGAACAGGCGGCGCTCTTCCTCCGCGTCGAGGTCGTCCTCGCGCATGAGGGGAAAGAGCCCGTCCTCGAGGCCGGTCACGAACACGCGCGGGAACTCAAGGCCCTTCGCGCTGTGGACGGTCATCAGCGTCACCGCCTCCTGCCCGGCCTTGAGCGCGTCGGAATCCGAGACGAGGGAAATTTCCTGCAGGAACAATTCCAGCGGCGTGCCCGCGAGCGCGTCCCCGAAGTTGTTGTCGGCGTCCGCGTCACCATTCGCGTCATTATCGGCGGCATCGGGCGAATCTTCGCCCACGCCGAGGTCGGCGGCGATCTCCGCGGCCAGCGTCGTCTCGCCCGCCTCCAGGCGGTCGATGAAGTCCTGCGCCGCCGCCACGAGTTCCTGAAGGTTGTCGAGGCGGTCTTCCGCCTCGCCGGTGTCTTCCTTCTCCAGCGCGGCGCGATAGCCCGAGTCCACGAGCACCTTCTCCACCAGCGCGGGCAGCGGAAGGCTTTCGGCGAAGCCGCGCAGGCGCGTGAGGAGGTCGTGGAAAAGGCGCATTTGCTTAAGGGCCGGCCCGCCCACGCCCGCGGCCTCGGCGAAGGGCAGCGCCGCCGAGAGGGGGAGCCCTGCGTCGCGCGCGTACTCCGCGAGCTTGTCGAGCGACGTGTCGCCGATGCCGCGGCGCGGCACGTTGATCACGCGCAAGAGCGACACGTCGTCGCGCGGGTTGGCCACGAGGCGCAGGTAGGCCAGCAGGTCCTTCACTTCCTTCCGCTCGTAGAAGCGGGTGCCCCCCACGATGAGGTAGGGGACCTGGCGGCGGCGCAGCTCGTCTTCCATCGCGCGCGACTGCGAATTGGTGCGGTAGAGGATGGCGGTGTCGCCCGGGCCGTACTCCTCGTTCGACTGGATGCGGCGCGCGACCCAAGCGGCCTCGGCCGCGTCGTCGTCGAGCTCCATCAGCACGGCCTTGGAGCCTTCCTCGTTCTCGGTCCACAGCTTCTTGTCGGTGCGGCCCCGGTTGTTCTTGATCACGCAGCCGGCCACGGCGATGATGTTGCCGGTGGAGCGGTAGTTCTGCTCCAGCTTGGTGACGCGCGCTTCCTGGAAGTCCTCGCGGAAGCGCAGGATGTTGCCCACGTCCGCGCCGCGCCATCCGTAGATGCTCTGGTCGTCGTCGCCCACGGCGACGAAGTTGCGGTGCGGGCCCAGCAACAATTGCGCGAGCTGATACTGCGCCTTGTTGGTGTCCTGGTATTCGTCGATCAGCACGTAGCGGAAGGTGTCGTGCAGCGCCTCGCGCACCGCGGGGAACTCGCGCAGCAGCTTGATGGCGAGGAAGATCAGGTCGTCGAAGTCCATCGCGTCCTGCTCGCGAAGCTCCTTCTGGTAGCGCGCGTACAGGTTCGCCATGCGAACCATGTAGGGGTCCCTGCTCGCCTCGTCGAGCGCGCGCTCGGGGCCGACGCCCTGGTTCTTGCAATGGCTGATGTGGCGGCGCACCGCGTCCACCGAATAGCGCGCGTCGCTCTCCAAGCCTTCGGCTTGCAGGAT
>DATAHJ010000236.1:0-11450 GCA_036263275.1 Fibrobacteria bacterium
TTCCTGCAAAGCCCCTCCCGCCCCGTCCGCGTGGCGGACATCCGCGTCGAGGGCAACAAGACGGTGGACGCCTCGCTCGTCCTCAACGCGCTGCAGCTCGAGAAGGGCGAATCGTACGCCCCCGCGGTGCTGCGCAACCGCATCCGCGGCTCGGTGACGGCCCTCAACCGCCTCAACCTCTTCTCGGACGTGAGAGTGGAACAGGAAGACGCGCTCGCGCTCGACGGCGTGGTGCTCTACGTCGTCGTGACCGAGCTGCCCGTGCTCGGCAAGGTGAAGTACAAGGGCCTCAAGAAGCTTTCGGAGAGCGACTTCAAGTCGAAGATCGACCTCGTGGAGGGCCAGGTCTTCTCGCCCGGCACGGTGGAAGCCTCGCGCCAGAAGATCCTCGCCGAATACCGCGACAAGGGCTACCTGCTGGCCACGGCGACGGCCTCGCAGGAGGCCGACAAGAAGACCGGCGAGCAGGTGGTCACCTTCACGGTGGACGAGGGCAAGAAGGTCGTGGTGCGCTACATCACCTTCGACGGCAACGACCACGTGGCCGACAAGCTGCTGCGCAAGCGCTTCCCCGTGAAGGAAGACCGCTGGTGGCGCTCGGGCGACTACAAGGAGGACGAGTACCGCGTCGCCCTCGACACCCTCCTCGACTACTATCGCGAGCTGGGCTACCTCGACGCCTCCGTGACCCATGACACCGTGGCCTACACGGCCGACAAGCGCCACCTCGACATCCGCATCGCCGTGCGCGAGGGCCCGCGCTACTACTTCCAGCGCGCCAACTTCTCCCACAACAACATCGTCCCCGACGAGGCCCTGCGCGCGCAGGTGGTCTTCGACAGCGGCGAGGTCTTCAACAAGAAGAAGTACGAGCTGATGAAGTACCAGGTCTCCTCGCTCTACCGCGAGGAAGGCTACCTGTTCGTCGAGCTGGACGACCGGCTTGAGTTCCACGACACCTTGGTGGAAGTGACCTTCAACATCCGTGAAAACGGATTGGCCCACATCAACCGGGTCGACGTGCGCGGAAACACCAAGACGAAGGACAAGGTCATCCGCCGCGAGATCAAGCTCTTCCCCGGCGACGTGTACCGGCAGTCCCTGATGCTCCGCTCGCAGCGCGACATCATGCAGCTGGCCTTCTTCGACAACGCGGAACCCGACATCGAGCGCTCCACCGACGGCGACGGTTCCGACGTGAACCTCATCATGAAGGTGACCGAGAAGGAAGCCGGCACGGGCACCTTCTCCGCGGGCGCGGCCTACAGCGGCCGCGACGGCATGGTGGGCACCCTGGGCCTGCAGATCCCCAACTTCATGGGCAACGGCCAGCGCGCCGACGCCAGCGTCGAAGTGGGCCCCTACAAGCAGCTCTACTCCGTCGGCTTCACCGAGCCGTGGCTGTTCGACACGCCCACCCTGGTGGGCGGCAACCTGTTCTACAGCAAGGAAATCTCGCAGTACTCGTTCTACAACGACTACCTGCGCTACGGCCTGCGCCTGACGCTGGGCCGCCGCCTCAACTGGCCCGACGACTACTTCACGATCCGCTCCACGTACAGCTTCACCTACAATGACAACGGCCAGGCCCGCGACCCGCGCTACCTGATCGTCGCCTCGGGCATCGAGTCGTCGGTGAACCTCACGGTGGTGCGCGACGACAAGAACCTGCCCTTCTTCCCCACCGACGGGTCACGCTACTCGCTGGGCTGGACGCGCGTGGGCGGCTGGATGGGCGGCGACTTCAACTACAGCCAGTGGGACGGCCGCGTGAACTGGTGGTTCCCGGTGATCCAGAAGCTGACGCTCGGCGTCGAGACGCAGACGGGCATCATCCTGGGCGACAACGTGCAGAGCTACGCGCTCTACCAGATGGGCGGCCTCCTGGGCTACCAGGGCAAGCTGCGCGGCTACCTGCCCGGCACCGTGGGCGGAGGCCGCATCGCGCGGAGCTTCCTCTCCTTCACGACGGAGTTCACCTACCCCGTGGTGGAAAACACCTTCTACATGCTGGCCTTCTTCGACGCGGGCAACGCCTTCGGCAAGCTCAAGAAATACGACGAGTCGGGCCTGGGCATCTACAATCCCGTGCCCAAGGACGACGCCCCCAACGCCTGGTCCGAGATCGACCTTTCCGACCTGCGCCGCGACATCGGCTTCGGGTTCCGCGTGGTGGTGCCCATGGTGGCGCCCTTCGGCATGGGCTTCGACTTCGGCTGGCCGCTCGACGACGGCGAGGACTACCGGGGCAACCGCGTGAAGCGCGTGGGCCGCAGCCCCACGGTGAACTTCACCATCGAGCAGGGATTCTAGGCGAAAAGGAATGGCCGGGGGCGGCAATCAGGCCGCCCGCCGGATTATAGATTAAGGGCCTTGGACGGGCTTCACGCCCCGGAGGAAACAGTATGAAGAACTGGATCGCCATCGCGCTGGGCACCGCGGCCCTCGTCGCCACCGCCTCGGCGGACATCAAGATCGCCCACGTCGATTCCAAGATGATCTTCGAGAAGTACACCGAGACCCCCAAGGCCCAGCGCGACTACGACCGCCAGGTGCAGAAGTGGGAAGCCGACGCCAAGGCGAAGCAGAAGGAAGTCATGGACCTCCAGGAGCGCCTCGACAAGCAGTCGCTCATGCTCTCCGAGGAGAAGAAGCAGGAGCTTCAGGCCCAGCTGACCAAGAAGAAGGCCGACTACGAGCAGTTCGTGCAGCAGATCTACGGCAAGGACGGGGCGCTGTACCAGAAGAACCAGGAAATTACCGACCCGATCGTGCAGAAGATCAAGAAGACCATCCAGGACGTGGCCAACCAGGAGGGCTACGACATGGTGTTCGACCGGGCCTCGGGCTCCGTGGTGTACTGGAGCAAGGACAACGACCTGACCCAGCGCGTGCTCGACATCCTCAACAAGGGTGCCCCGGCCGCCGACACCTCCAAGTAAGGGAAGCGCGTGCGCATCCGCGATGGCTTCACGCTGGCGGACGCGCCCGACCTCCTTCGCCTTCTCATCGACGCGCCGGGACTTCCCTCCCGGCGTTTTTTTTCGCTCGAGGAGCCCGGCCGGGAGGATCCTGAAAGCTCGGACTCCGTCGTCGTCATCGCGCAAGGGACGCGGCTCGACGTGCTCTCGGGCCTTCAGGCCGGGCTTGTTTTGGCGGAGAACGGCATCGAGGGAATTCGCGCTTCGACTCCCATGCTGCGCGTGCGCGATGCACGGGCGGCGCTGGCCACCCTCCTGAATTCCGTGGGAGAGCGGGCGGAATTCGAAACCCCCTTCGGTCCCGGAGCCAACAACAGCGTGCATCCATCCGCCGTGGTGGAAGGCGTGCTCGAAGGCGGCGTGACGGTGGAGGCGGGTGCGTTCGTGGGCGTGGGAGCATTTGTGGGGCGAGGCTCGCGGCTGGAGGCGAACTGTGTCGTTCGCGGACCCTCCGTCATCGGACCCCGCGCCGTCGTGCAATCGGGCGCGGTCATCGGCGGCGCGGGATTCGGGTTCTTCGGAGGCGTGGGCGGCCCAAGGCACATGCCGCACCTCGCGGGCGTGGTGCTGGGCGCCGACTGCTTCGTCGGCGCCAACACGGTGATCGCCGCGGGCGTCCTGCACCCCACGGAACTCGGCGACGGCTGCAAGCTCGACAGCCACGTGCAGGTCGCGCACAACGTCCGCCTCGGCGCGCGCGCGATGCTGGCGTCGCAGTCCGGCGTGGCGGGCTCCACCGTCATCGGCGAGGGATTCCGCATGGGCGGCGCGGCCTCGGTGGCCGGGCACCTGCGCATCGGAAACAACGTTTCCGTCGCCGCGAAGTCGGGCGTCACGAAGGACGTGCCCGACGGCATGACCGTCGCGGGGTTTCCCGCGCGGCCGATCCGCGAATGGCGGCGGGACGTGGCGTCGTCGCGCATGCGGGACGGCGGATCCCCGCAGTGATTTCCGGCCGCGCGTTGCATTCGGGCGTTCCCTCCGACGTCCGCATCACCCCTCGCCCCGACGACGGCCTCGGCATCCGGTTCCTGTTCCCGGGATTCGCGGGGCCGCTGGACGCACGCGCCCTCTCGACATTGAAGCGCACCGCGCGGCGCGCCACGTTGTTGGAAGACCCCGAAACCGGCGCCACGATTCGTACGCCCGAACACATGCTGGCGGCCGCGCTGTTCTTCGCGCGCGCGCCGCTCGACGTCGCCTGCGACGCCAGCGAGCCGCCGGGCCTCGACGGCAGCGCGCGGCCATGGTTCACGGCGCTCGCCGCCGCCGCGCCCGCGGAATATGCCGTGCCGCCGCGCGAGTACGATGTCGCGAAGGGCTTTCGATACGACGGGCCGGAAGGATCGCTCCTGGCCGAACCGGCGGAACACTTCTCCGTCGAATACACCGTGGAGCGCGGCGAATTCCGCCAAGCCTTTCGGCTGGAATCCGGGGGCGCGGCGGCGGCGGAAATCCTGCCCGCGCGCACCTTCATCTTCTGGAAGGAGTGGCGCGCGCTTTCTCTCGAATTTTCAGGCCTGTTGCGCGGCGCGGGCGCGGAATCCGGCCTCCTGCTCGCCGAAACTCCGGAAGAATTCGCGGACGCCCGCGCCCTCCTGCCGGAACTCTCCGGGCAAGCTTTTCCCCTGCTTTCCCCGGAAACGCCGCGCTACCCCGAAGAGGCCGCCCGACACAAGGTTCTAGATTTGCTCGGCGATCTGGCCTTGAACGGCCTCGCGTTGCCACGCCTCCGGCTCACCCTCCGGAACGGCGGCCATGCCCTGAACCACCTGCTGCTCAACCACCTGCAAGCCTGACCGACGCAACTCCCCATCCCGTCGCGAACGACGCCACGCCCCCAGCCGGAGCCCCCCACATGACCGATACGACTCCCACTGAAATCGTTTCCCTCGACCATGACGCCGTGCTGCGGGCCATTCCGCATCGCACCCCGTTCCTCTTCGTCGACACGGTGCCCGCTTTGGAAAAAGGCAAGCGCATCCGCGCGGTCCGCGAGATCCGCGCGAGCGACGATTACTTCGCCGGACACTTCCCCGGCGAACCGGTGATGCCGGGCGTGCTGCAGATCGAGGCGCTGGCGCAGGCGCTCTGCATCCTCATCGCCGAGTCCTTCCCCGACGCCGCCACAGGCAAGCGCCCCGCCTTCGCCGGCATCGAGGACGTGCGCTTCCGCAAGGCGGTGCGCCCGGGCGACATGCTCGAGCTGAACGTCGAGCTGGTCCTGTTCCGCCGCGGCTTCGCCACCGCCAACGCCTTCGCCGCCGTGGGCGGGGAGAAAGTCGCTGAGGCCGTCCTCAAGGCGACGATGGTGTGACGGGGATGAATTACGAATTACGAGTTACGAATTACGAATCGGGGGGAATGCATGATCCGACCTTGATGGGATATCGTCTCATCCGGAATGGACTCCGACTCGACCATAATCGCGTTCAATTCGTAATTCGTAACTCGTAATTCTGTATGTCTATTCATCCCACTGCCATCGTCCACCCAGGCGCCCTCATTCCAGACGGCGTTGTCATCGGTCCTTGGTGCGTGGTCGAAAGCGATGTCGTCATCGGGGCGGGATCGGTGCTGGGGGCGTTCTGCCGCGTGCACGCAGGTTCCTCGTTGGGCGAGCGCGTGACGCTCGATGGCGGCGCCGTGATCGGCGGGGCACCGCAGGATCTCAAGCACATCGGCGGGCCTTCGCGGGCTATCGTCGGTTCGGGAACCCGCCTGGGCGAATACGCCACCGTGAACCGCGCCGCGGAGCCTGACGGCGAGACGCGTGTCGGAATGAACTGCCTCGTCATGGCCTACGCGCACGTGGCGCACGATTGCGAGATCGGCGACGGCGCGATCATCGCCAACGCCGTGCAGCTCGGCGGGCACGTGCGCGTCGGCGCGGGCGCGATCGTGTCGGGCATGACCGGCGTGCACCAGTTCACGACCATCGGCGCGGGCGCCTTCGTCGGCGGAGCCCTGAGGGCCGACAAGGACATTCCGCCCTACTGCCGGGCGCTCGGAGACCCGATGCGCTGGGGCGGCCTCAACCTCACGGGAATGCGCCGGGGCGGCTCGGACGCAGCCGGCTTCCTCGATGCATTCTACCGCAAGCTCTACGGCGAGGGTGAGGCCTTCGCGTTGGAGTGGATGCAAGGGCAAGAGGGCTTCGGGGCCGAGAAAACGGCCCTTTCGGAGTTTTTCGGGCACCGAAAACGCCCTATTTTGCCGAAAAACACGAAGTAGTCATCTAGATGACCAACTCCATGACTATATTCAGGTCATGGAATATCCCCTGCCCGAACCCGATGCCCTGAACGTGGCCGAGCTCAAGGCCCACTTGAGCGAATACCTCGACGCGGTCGAAAAGCAAGGCATGGCGTATATCGTGAGCCGCCGGAACGTCCCCATCGCGAAAATCATCCCCATCGAAAAGCCCGTCAAGAATCGGACGAAGCTCGGCTGGTCTGTGGGACAGGGGGAAACTTTCGGAGATCTCACGGAACCCATGATTCCCTTGGAGGATTGGGAGATGCTCAAGCCATGACCACAAGCTTATCGGGGCATTACCTGCTCGACACCCACATCATCCTGTGGGCCGGCTTGAATCCGGAGAAGATAACGGAATCGGTCAAGGCTGCGATGTCTCAGCCAGACGCAAGCTTTTATGTCTCGGCCACCAGCGTGGCCGAAATAGCCTGCGGAGTGGAACGAGGCAGAATCCGCTTGCCGGTACATTGGAAATCTTGGTTCCGGGATGCTGTGGACAGAAACGGATGGACCTGCCTGCCGATGACGCTCGATATCATGGAAGAGGCCTACTCGCTCCCCGGAGAATTTCATCCCGACCCTGGAGACAGGGTGCTGGTCGCGACTGCGCGGGTGGAACGGCTGACATTGCTCACTGCGGACACGAAGATCCTCGCCTACCCGCACGTGGCGTCGCGGGGCTGAACGCCTCCGCGAGAAATTCGGCCTAAGTCCAAGCCTTGAGGATCAACCACACCGCGAGCGCCGCGAGCGTGAGGTTGAGAACCGCGTCGATGCGCGCAAGGCGATGGTCGAGCAGGCGATAGTCCCCGCCCCGCAAGATCCTTTTCTCCGTGCCGATCCCGAGCAGCGAGGAGACCCCGAACTTCGCCCCCGTCACCGCCAGGAAAGCGCCCGGAATCCCCGCGCCGCGCAACGCCCACAGGTAGCAGAGGGGCGCGACGAGGTACAGCACCGCGCGCACCGCCCGCAGGCGCGCGACCGATCCGCCGGCCTCCGCCACCATCTCGGCGAACACGCGCGATTTCGCGCGGACGTCCGCGTAGCACGAGAGGAACTGGTGGGCGTTCGCGCCCCCGTAGATCACGCTGAGCACGGCCGCCGACTTGGCCCAGAAGAGCGGGGTCAATCGTCCTCCCCGGAGAGCGTCTCCAGCACGCGGTAATAGGATTGCAGCCGGAACTCCGGCACCGCCCCGGCTTCGACGGCCGCGCGCACGGCGCAATCCGGCTCGCTGCGATGGGCGCAATCCGTGAAGCGGCACTTGCCCAGGTACGGACGAAAGTCCTTCCACATCTCCGCCACTTCGGCGGCTTCCACGTTCCACAAGCCCAGCTCGCGCAGGCCCGGCGTGTCGATGATGCGAATGCCGTCGGGCGTCGCATAGAGATGGCTCGTGGTCGTCGTATGGCGGCCCTTGCCGTCGCGCTCGCGCACCTCGCCCGTGCGCGGGTCGGCGCCGGGCACCAGCGCGCGGATCAGCGAGCTCTTGCCCGCGCCCGAAGGACCGGAGAGCACGGCCAGGCGTCCGCGCAGCGCGCCGCGCAAGGCGTCGAGCCCCATCTCCGTCTTGGCGGAGCAGGACACCCGCGCATAGCCGATGGATTGGAGGTAGTCCACCTCGGGAATGGCGTCGGGCTTGAGGTCGATCTTGTTGATGCAGATCAGCGCCTCGATCCCGAAGCGCTCGGCCACCGCGAGGTAGCGATCGAGCAGGCGCGGGTTGAAGTCGGGCTGCGCCGCCGCGGACACGACGACGAGCAGGTCGACGTTGGCGGCGAGGATCAGTTCGCGGGCATGCCGCTCGCCCGGTCCCGGACGCGAGATCTTGCTCGTGCGCGGAAGGATCGCGGTGACAAGCGGCTCTTGGGCCGCGTCCCCGCCATAATATTCGACGCGGTCGCCCACCGCGAAGTTCGAGAACTCCCCAAGCCGAATGCCGGGGCTATAGGCGCAGAGCGTTTCCAGCCCTTCCGCATCACGCACGGTCGCCGTGCGACGCTGTACTTCGACGAGCATGCCTTCGCGAACACCGGCGGCGAAAGATTCGCCCTCGCCGGCGCGGAAGGCCTCGCGCTTCATGCGGCTTCCTGTCCCACGGTGGCGAGCTCGGCGTACAAGGTCTCCAGCTCCGAGACTCCCGCCGCCTTTTCCTGGGACAACTTCCGGAGCGCGGCCGGATCGGAGAACACGTCCGGCAGGCAAAGCTCGGCGTCGATGGCCACGCCGCGCGCCTCCAGCGCCTCGATGCGCGCCATCACTTCCGCCTCGCGCTTCTCGCGGCGGCGGCGGTCCTTCTCCGACGCCTTGGCGGCGTCGCGGGGATCCACCGGCTGCTGCGGCGCGGCCTGCTGCGCCTTCGCGGAGCCGCCTTTCTTCGCCGCAGACCGTTCGGCTTCCGCCTCGCGGCGCGCCTCCTGCTTCAGGTCGTCTTCGACCTTGTGCGTATAATAGGCGAAGTCGCCCGGGTACTCCGTGATGGTGCCGCCGTCCACGCGGATCACACGCGTGGCCAGCTGCTCGGCGAAGTCGCGGTCGTGCGAGACGAACACCACCGTGCCGGGGTAGTCGGCCAGCGCGTCGAGCAACAGGTCCTTCGAGCGCACGTCAAGGTGGTTGGTGGGCTCATCCAGCAGCAGCGCGTTGCCCGGCGCCAACAACAGGCGCGCCAGGCGCACGCGCGCCCGCTCGCCGCCCGAGAGCACGCCGAAGTATTTCTTCGCGTCGTCGCCCGAGAACATCATCGCGCCCAGCGCCGCGCGCGCGGCACCGTCGCCGGCCAACGGAAACGCCTCGCGCAAAATCTCGAGGATGGGCGTCTTCTTCTCCGCCTCCGTGGGCTCCACGTACTGCGCGTAATAGCCGGAACGCAGCGCGCTCCCGCGTTTCAGCTCGCCCTCTTCGGGTTTCGCTTCCTCGGCGAGGAGCCGCATGAGCGTCGTCTTGCCCGCGCCGTTGGGGCCCACGAGGGCGACCTTGTCGCCCGGCAGGATCGTGAACTCTCCGCCGGAGAACACCCGCTTCTCGCCGTAGCGCTTGCCGATGTTCTCGGCCTTCCAGGCCGTCGCGCCGGCGTATTCGATCGCCGGGAAGCGCAGGCGCATCGACGGCCCCTCGCGCTCCACCTCGACCACTTCGATGCGGTCGCGCTTCTTGATGGCGCTCTTCGCCAGCGTGGCCTTGCTGGCCTTCGCCTTGAAGCGGTCGATGAACTTGTTCAGCCGGTCGATCTCGTCCTGCGCCTTCGCCGCGCTCTTCTGCTGCAGCGCCACGCGCATCGCGCGCTCCTCCTCGTACTTCTCGAAGGGAAGCGAGTAGAGGTCCAGTTTTCCCATCCTTAAATCAAGCACGCCCTCGCACACATTGTCGACGAAGCGACGATCGTGGCAGACGAGCAGGATCGAGCCGGGATAGGCGCGCAGGTAGCCTTCGAGCCACAAGATCGATTCGAGGTCAAGGTGGTTGGTGGGCTCGTCGAGCAACAGGCAGTCGGGCTTTTGCAGCAGCAGCTTCGCCAGCGCCACGCGCATCTTCCAGCCACCGGAGAGGTCGGCCAGGCGCTTGTCCTGCTGGTCGCGCCCGAATCCTAGGCCATGCAGCACCGCGCGCGTCTCCGCCTCGGCCGTATAATATCCGCCGTGCACCACCGCATCTTGAAGGATGTCGAGATCGCGCATCTCCGCTTCGGTCAGCTCGCGTTCGCCCATTGCATGGTGCAGCACGTCGAGGCGCGCCGCCTTTTCCATCACGTCCGAGAACGCCTCCAGCGCGCCGGTGAACGCGGTGGCTTCCTCGGGGAATTCCGCATGCTGGCGAAGGAGGCCCATCTTCAAACCGCCCGAGCGGACGATCTTGCCCGAGTCGGGCTGCTGCTCGCCCATGAGGATGGTGAACAGCGTGGACTTGCCGGAGCCGTTGACGCCCGCCAGGCACAGCCTCCCGCGGTCGGAAAGCTGGAACGACACGTTGTCCAGAAGGACCCGCGGGCCGTAGGCGAGGTTGATGCTTTGGGCTTCGATCATGAGGGGGGTAAAGGTAGGAATGGGGGTTCCCGTTGCGGACGCTGGAATCGCCCGGGATCCGTTGGAAACAAAGGGTTTTCACAAAAAACCCCACCTCTTTCGAGGCGGGGTCGGATGCCTTGTCAGCTGTCGGCCTAGAACGGCAGATCGTCCTCAGGCGCCGGCGGCATCGAAGAGCCGCCGGACGACGAACCGCCGGGCGAACGCGAAGAGCCGCCGCCGTAGCTTCCACCGCCGGAAGAACGGCCCCCGTAGGAACCGCCACCCTCGGAATCACCACCGCCCCCGAAGTCGCCCCCACCCTCGCTGCGGCGACCGCCGAGCATTGTCATGTTGTCGGCGATGATCTCGGTCATGTACTTCTTCTGCCCGTTCTGGTCGTCCCAAGAGCGGGTCTGCAGCTTGCCTTCGATGAAGACGGGGTTGCCCTTCTTCAGGTATTTCTCCGCGACCTCGGCAAGGCCGCGCCACATCACGATGTTGTGCCACTCGGTCTTCTCGACGCGGTTGCCGTCCTTGCCCGTGTAGCTCTCGGAAGTGGCGATGGGGAAGTTCGCGACCTTCGCGCCCGAGGGAATCGTGCGCACCTCGGGATCCTTGCCGAGGTTGCCGATGAGCATGACTTTGTTGAGGGATGCCATTTTACTGTCCTTTTTCTCCCCGGCGAAGGCCGGGGGCACTGGTTGATGATGACCCGCGCCCGTTCGATGAAAGCGCGCGGGAACGACCGCCGCCCGATTACCTTTGCGGGGAAACCGGGGACCGCCGTGACGAGCAAACATACTATTCGACTGCCCATCGACCAGCTGCCCAGCCTATGGCCGAAGGCCCTCAAAGGCGCGAAAATCGGGGCGATTTTGCACCCCGCCTCCGTGTCCGCTTCCCTCGTCCATACGGCCGACGTCCTCAAGTCCTTCGACGGAAACCTGTTCCGCCTGGGCGCCCTCTTCGGCCCCCAGCACGGCTACCTCGGCCAGACCCAGGACAACATGATCGAGTGGACGGGCTTCGAGCACCCGCAGTGGGGCATCCCCGTCTACAGCCTTTACGGCGAACATCGCGAACCCACCGACGGCATGCTCAAGGGGCTCGACGCGCTGCTCGTCGACCTGCAGGACGTGGGCGCGCGCTACTACACGTTCATCTGGACGCTGTACCTCTGCATGAAGGCCGCGGCGCGCAACAAGAT
>DATAHJ010000237.1:0-6504 GCA_036263275.1 Fibrobacteria bacterium
GGACCGGCGTCCCACCCTCGCGGTGCGCGCCGAGGGCGGCTTCTCGGCGCTCTCGCTCCTTCTCTTCGCCCTCGGCAGGATCACGACATTCCCGTGGATCCGGCTTGGCTTCCGCGCCTGGCATGGCTGGCGCGGGCATGAGCTGAAAGGGTGGCGGAAGTGGGCGTACAAGAAGTTGCAGGGGTAGGCCGCGCGGGAATTCTAATTTTGCCCCCAACGGAGGCCTCATGAGCTTTTTGGAAAAAGAAGACGGGCAAAAGTCGGCCTTCTGGGACTGGTTCATCGGCATCGCCCTGCTCGCGCTCGTGGCCGGGTTCACGCTGTACTACCAATACCAGAAGCGCGCCACGCAGGCGCGCTTCAGTGCCGCGGATACGCTCTTCCGCGCCGGCGATTTCGCGGGCGCATCCAGCGCCTACGAGACGCTCAAGGACGCGTCGTATCTCACCGCCGCGAACGACAGCACCATCTACGCCCGGCTCGACACGATCGGCGAGATGGAAGAGCGCAGCCGCGAGACGGTGGCGCGCGCGCGCATGCGGCTCGCGGCCGGCGACATCGAGGGTGCGAAGACGGAAGTGGCATCCGTCACGCAGCCCGCCCTGCTCGACGCGCACGACCGAGCCTGGCTCGACTCCGCGAAGAGCGCGCTTCAATAGCGCGAACGTAACGACCCGTAACGAATTCGCCCGAAGTCATTGATTTCGGGATTATTTCGCGTTTTCGGTGTTCCCATTCTATCCACAGCGTGTTGGCACGTGATTTTGTCACGATCCTGATCCACACATGTTTCACCCTGATTGCACGAGGGGTTGAACCGTTTCCAGCGTCCGCGCAGCGGGCTACCCTTTGCCCCGAAATGCGAACCGAACGATGCCATGGCACGGGAACAAAACCCCTGGAGGCGCGTGCTCCGCTTCTCCTTCGGTGAAATGTTCCTGGGCGCGTACCTGCGCTGGACCGGCAAGCGTCATCTTCTTCCGCTGCTCCGATCGTTGAAGCATGCCGGGCGTCCCTCCGAGGTCGCCTTCCCCGATGAGCTGGTGGAGCAGGGGCTTTCGCTGGTGCTCGCCGGCCTGAACAACACGGTCGCGGTGCAAAGCAACCCGTCGTGGGTGTGGCCTTACTGGGCCGAGCGGCAGATCGATCCGGATTCTCCCGCCTTCCTGCCGACGGGAACCGGCGTCATCAAGCACAACCTCACGGCGCGCAACTGGGTCGCGCTGGGATGCGTCGGCTCAGCGCGCGAGGCGATGGTCGACCCCGTGGGCATGATCACGCTGCGCCCTTACGGCTGGTCGTGGTTTCCCTACCTGCGAATTGACGGCGCGACCTTCCTGCCGCCGCGCATGACCGGCGTGCGGCAGGAACTCGTGGAGGGCACGCTGCCCGCGCTGCACACGCTTTACGCGACGAGGCCGGGCCTCGAATGGAGCTCGGAGAGCCTCGCCGTCCGCGACGATGGCGGCACCGAATGGCTCTTGTGCACGCATGCCCTCCGCAACGCTTCCGACCATCCCGTGACGCTCGACTTCGGCATCGCGCTGCGGCCCTACAACCCATTGATGTTCAGCCCCATCGGCGCCATCCGCCATGAGGGCGGGCTGTTCCGCGTGAACGGAAAGGCCGCGCTGCTCTTGCCCGAGGTTCCCGATCAAGTGGTGTTTTCCAACCGCAGCCGGGGGGATTCGCTGGTTCATCCGGAGTTTCGCGGGGACGGGGAGAGCATCGTGTCGCTGTCGGGCGTGGTGTCGGCGGCGGCGGAGTTCCGCTGGACGCTGGCGCCGGGCGAGACGCGCGCGCTGCCGACCGCCGGCGTGATCGCGCGCGGAAGCGTGATAGGCAATGGGCGCATGCGCCTGCCCGGCAAGGACGAGTTTGCGATGCTGCGCACGCAGGCCCTGCGTCGCATGCGCAACGCGGAGGCCGAGGGCATGACGATCCGGATTCCGCATGCCGGGCTCGAGCGGGCCTTCCGCGCGGTGAAGGGCCGCCTCCACGTCTTCGACGACGGCGACCGCTTCTCGCCCGGCTCCTTCCTCTATCACGGGCATTGGTTTCGCGACGCCGCCTTCATCGCGCTCGCCTGCGACCAGGTGGGCTTCGGCGCGCGCGTCGCCTCCAAGGTCGCGGCCACCCTCAAGCGTCAAAGCCGCGACGGATTCTTCCGCAGCCAGAACGGCGAATGGGACAGCAACGGCCAGGCGCTGTGGACCTTGGTGGGCCACGTGCGTCGCGGCGGCGATCCCGCCCTGCTCCGCACCGCATGGCCCGCGCTCATGCACGGCGCGCGCTGGATCGACCGGATGCGTCGCAAGACGCGCCGGACGGGACCTGCCCGGCGCGCGCCCCACTTCGGCCTGATGCCCGCGGGTTTCTCCGCCGAGCACTTCGGCCCCAACGACCACTACTACTGGGACGCCTTCTGGAGCCTCGCGGGCCTGGAAAGTCTCTTGTGGGCCGCGCGCCTCCTGGGCGAAGTTCGGGACGCGGAGCGGCTGGCGAAGTGGATCGACGAACTGCGGACGGATATCGACGCCTCGACGCAGGACGCCTTCCGGCGCACCGGCGGCGAAGGACTTCCCTGTTCGCCTTACCGCGGGATGGACTCGGCCGCCGTGGGCGTCCTCGTCGCGCTGTCGCCGCTCGGCGTGTCGCGGCCCGACGCCGAATGGGTCGCGGGCACGGTGGAATTCCTCGCGCGCAACAACCTCCGCGACGGCCTCTTCCTGCAGAAGATCATCCACACCGGCCTCAACCCTTACCTGTCGGCGCAGCTGGCGCGCGCGCTGCTGCTGCGGCAGGACGCGCGGGCCTTCGGGATCCTGGAATCGCTGCTGCGCCACGGCGGGCCCGCGCACGCCTGGCCCGAAGCCATTCATCCGCGCACGGGCGGCGGCTGCATGGGCGACGGCGATCATGGGTGGGCCGCCTCCGAATTCCTGAGCCTGCTCCGCGACTGCCTTTTAAGGGAAGAACACGGGCGCGAGGAACAAGGGCGCGGGCAAGGCGACCGACTCTTGCTGCTCTCGGGCGCGCCCGAAGGCTGGTTCCGCGCGGGCAACGTGCTGGAAGTCAACGGGGCGCCCACGCTGCACGGCACGCTCTCGTTCCGCGTCGAGGTCCAGGCGCTTTCGCTCGCGGTCGAATGGAAGGTCGGGCGCGCCGCGCATCAGGATCCCGCCGGCGCGACGCTCTGCCTGCCCCTGTACTTCGCGCGCGCACGGGAGATCGCGGGCGCGGCCTGGGGGCCGCACCTGCGCATCGACCTGCCGGGAGACTCCGGCAGGCTCGTGTTCGACACGCCTCCCCTCTCAAACCATGAAGCGAATCGCGAGAAGAACCCCATCGATGGCCATGAAGACGGTCGTCCCTCCGGGAGATATGCCCATGCGTGAATCCAACCGACCCTTCTACCATCAGGTCGCCGCCGACCTGGAAGCCGCCGCCGCAGGCGCACGCGCCGCGCTGCCCTCGGAGGCGGCGGACGATGTCCTCCGCATCGACCTCCACTGCCACGATCGCAACAGCGACGTGCCCGACGAGACATTGGGCCGTCTGCTGCGGCTGCCGGAGACATGGCTGTCGACGCGCGACCTCCTGCGGACGCTGCGCAAGAACGGCTGCGACGCGCTGACCGTCACCAATCACAACAATGCGCGCAGCTGCTGGGACCTGCTCGACAAGGGCGAGGACGTGCTGCCCGCGGCCGAGTTCAGCTGCACGCTGCCCGACATGGGCGTGGGGGTGCACGTGCTGACCTACGGGTTCACGCCCGCCGAGGAAGGGCGGCTCAATGTCCTGCGCAAGGATCTCTACCGCTTTCAGGCTTACGCCGCGGAGCGGAACCTGCCCACGGTGCTGGCGCACCCGCTCCACTTCTACGCGCCCGGCGGAGATCCCGACCCGATGCTGATGGATCGCTTCGCGGTGCTCTTCGAGCGCTTCGAGGGCGTGAACGGCCAGCGCGACGCCTGGCAAAACCTCCTGACGATGGACTGGGTGGCGGGAATGGACGCGGAGCGGATCGACGCGGCCGCGCGTGCGACGGGACTTAATCCTTCCGACTTCTGCCGCGACCCGCTGGCGCGCCGCGTCACCGGCGGATCGGACTGCCACTTCGGAATGTTCAGCGGCGCCACGGGCACCATGATCCACGCGCCGGGCTGGCGCGCGGAGGTGCGGGGAGGGCGCAAGGTTTCCGAGATCGCGCTCGAAGGACTGCGCCACGGCGCGCTGGCTCCCTATGGGGCCGACTGCTCGGAGGAGAAACTCACGGCGGCCTTCCTGGCGTATTTCACGGAAGCCGCGCTGAAGCTCGAAGATCCCGGGCTGGTGCGCCTGCTGCTGCACAAGGGCGATGCGAAGGAAAAACTGGCGGCCTTCGTGATCGGAAACGGCCTGATGGAGCTGAGGCGGCACAACCGCACCTCGCGCTTCCTGCGCGTGTTCAACCGCGCGCTCAAGGGTGGCCGCCCCTCGTGGTGGCTGCGCAAGGCCGCCTCGCGCGACTGGCGCCCCTTGCTGCAACGGGTGGACGCCTTGGCCATCGCGCGCCAGGCGGGCCCGGGAGAGTATGTCGCGGCCCTCCGGGAAGAAATGCCCGCAATGTTCCGCCACCTGCAGACGGTGCTGCTCTCGCGCACCGAAGAGAAGCTTCAGCCCATCCTGAAGGCTTCCGCGGAAAGTGCGGGGCAGAACGCGCAACCCCTGGCTTCGGCGCTGGAGCGCTTCGAACTTCCCATCCACTTCCGCGCCTGGACGGCGGCCAAGGCGCGACCCAAGCGCGGCGAGCGAAATGAGTCCGGAGCCAACCTCGGAAGCCTCACCGACGGCCTGCCCTTCCCCGCGCTGGCCTCCGCGGTGCTCGGGGGCGCGAGCTACGCCGCGCATGCCGTGCTCAACGACCGCCGCGCCTTCGTGGATCGCTTCGCCGAGCGCGTGGGCCGTCCCCGGCCCGCCGGCCGCGTCTTGTGGCTCACCGACACGCTCTTCGACCGGAACGGCGTGTCGCACGCGCTGCAGGCCACATTGGACGAGGTGCGCAGGCGCGACCTCCCCATCGACTTCCTCGCCTGCGACGTTCCCGAGGGGAAGGCGGGCAGCCACCTGATCGCGCTTCCGGCGCTGGCGGAGTTCCGCTTCCCGTTCTATCCCGATCAGCCCTTCCGGATTCCGGACCTGCTGCAGGTCCAGAAGATTTTCCTGGAGGGCGGCTATGACCGGATCATCTGCTCGACCGAGGCGCCGATGGGCCTCGTCGCGCTCTACCTCAAGCACGCCTTCGCGGTGCCCGCGCATTTCTACGTGCACACCGACTGGATGGACTTCGCCAAGCGCAACCTCGACCTGGACCTGCACCAGTCGGACCGGCTGCGCCGCATCCTGCGCGCCTTCTACGGCGCCTTCGACGGCCTCTTCCTGCTCAACACCGAGCAGCGCGACGCCTTCTCATCGCCCGAATTCGGCATCGCGCGCGATCGCCTGCACCTCACCGCCCACTGGACGCGGCCGCAGTTCGGGCCGCAAGGCCCGGACCGGGACGAAGTCTTCCCCGGCCTGGCCGACGACGCGAAGGTGATGCTGTTCGCGGGACGACTAAGCGCCGAGAAAGGCCTGCGCGACCTGCCGGGCGTGCTGGCGCGCGTGCGCGAAAGGGTGCCGGGCGCGGTCATGGCGTTCGCGGGCACGGGACCGATGGAGGCGGAGTTGCGGGAAAAAATCCCCGACGCCATCTTCCTCGGGTGGCTGTCGGCGGAGCAGCTGGCGGCCGCGTTCGCGGCCAGCGACATGCTGCTGCTGCCATCGTGGTTCGACACCTTCTCGTGCGTGCTGCTCGAGGCGATGGCTTGCGGCCTTCCGGCGGTGGCCTACGACACGAAGGGGCCGCGCGACCTGATCCTCGACGGAGTGTGCGGGTATTGCGCGCGGTCAGCCGACGAGATGGGAATCCTCGCGGGCGACTATCTCTCGCGGCCTCACCTGGCGGCCACATTCCGCCGCGCGGCGGTGGAGCGCGCCGCCCAGTTCGAGGCCAAGGGGATCATGGATCAGTTGCTGGAGGACGCGGCGCTGCCCGCGCCCGGCGCGGCGGCGGAGCGTGTCGCTCCGCTGGCCAAGACGCCGGGTATGCCACCCTTCGCGGCGCGCTGATCGTCCGCCTCGGGCGGCATCAGCAGGTTCTTGTCCAGCACCCAGCGCCATGCCTCGCCGGCGCGGCGCATGTCCCGCAGCTCCGCGAGGGCCGCGCTATCGACCGTGCGCCGCGGATCCCCGTGATAGCCGTCCACGCGATCCGCGAGCGGAGGCGCGTACAGGTCTTGCCGGAAGGCGCGCAGGAAATTGTCGTCATCCAGGCGCAAGGCGAAGCGGCAGGCGCCGCGTTGCGAAGTCATGCCCTCGAGGCGGAACGCCAGCTCGCGCGGCCCCGCCGTGCACGAAGCGGCCGCCGACGAATCCCCCGGAGAAGGGGCGGTCAGCAGCGGAACCCCCATGAAATGGTTG
>DATAHJ010000238.1:0-19540 GCA_036263275.1 Fibrobacteria bacterium
CGACAAGGCGCTCTTTTTATGTTGCTGGGGTTCTACTCGAGTACCCGTGGAGCCTTCCATGAAATCCTTATTGTTGTGGTCCGCCGCCTTCTGCTGCCTGTTCGCGGGTGCGGGCTGCGTCAGCGATCCGATCCGGGCCAAAGGCTCGGCCAACGTCACGATCCAGCTCGACAAGGTCGGCGCGCTGGGCAAGTCGGGCGGCGCGGCCACCATCCAGATGAAAGACCTGGTGGTTACCCTGCGCTCACCCGGCGAGGACACGCGCCGCGATACCACCAAGACGCTCACGGGCAACGCCGTGCAGTCCGTCACGAAGACATTCGGGAACCTCACCTCCAAGAAGACCTGGACGCTGGAAGCCTTCGCCCGGGACGCGAACGGCATCACCATCTATCGGGATTCCGTGAAGTTCACCGTGCCTTCCGAGGGAACCACGGACGTGAACCTCGAGCTCAAGGCCCAGTACACGATGCTGCGGGCCAACTTCTACCCGATCCGCGACAGCGTCAACCGCTGCGAGCTGTGGATAAACGGATCGCTGGTGGACGATTCCTCGTTCACGAAGAACTCCCTGCCGGGCGACACCCTCACGCTGTTCCGCGATTACATGACGGCGCGCGATACCGGAACGCTGAACACCATCCTCATGAAGGTATACGGAAACTGGTACGGCACGGTCGGGGCCCTGTTGTACCAGGGCGAGGCCACAGTCCGCATTTATCCGGGACAAACCGCCACCTACAACGTCACGCTGAACTGGGTGGCCCCGCTGGCTCCTGTCGGCACCGGCAAGATCAACGTGACGCTGGGGGCCATCGGAACCTTCTCCGTCGGCGCGTACCTGGATCCCCGCTATTGGCAGTACGTCGCGACGACGGGCTGGTACGAGTTCCTGTCGGGGGGAGGCAAGCGCTTCGCGATGGCCCTTTCGCCCACGGACGTCCCGCACGTGGCGATGCGCGACCTGGACAACGGCGGCAAGGTTACGGTGGCAAAATGGAATGGGGAAGCGTGGGAAAATGTCGGGCCCGCGGCATTTTCTTCGGGAGGCGCCGCCCACCTCTCAATGGCCTTCTCAAAAAGCGGCGCTCCTTATGTGGCCTACCAAGACCTCGGCAACGACAAAAAAGCCACTGTCATGACGTGGGACGGAACCTCGTGGACGACCGTGGGAGGCGCCGCCTTTTCGCCGTCCATGGCCTCCAGCCTGTCCCTGGCGGTTGCGAGCGACGGCAAGCCTTGGTTGGCGTTCCGCGACAGCGCGAACAACAATGGGGCCACCGTCATGCGCTGGAACGGAAACGCGTGGGTGACCGTGGGCACTGCGGGTTTCTCGCAGGGCGCCGCCGCAAGCGTCGCCATGGCCATGACCGCGGATGACGTTCCGTATGTGGCTTTTCTGGACGAGGCGAACGGCAGCGGGGCCACCGTCATGCGCTGGAACGGAAGCGCGTGGGAAATGGTGGGCACTCCCAACTTCTCGCAGGGAGGGATCGGCGAAATCTCGCTGGCCCTCTCCGGCGGCACGCCCTACGTGGGCTTCAGCGCCTCCACCGCGGGGCTCAGCGCCAGCGTGATGAAGTGGACAGGAAGCGGATGGAGCTATGTGGGCCCCTCGCGGATCTCCACAAGCACGGCGCTCAATCTTTCGCTGGCCTTGTCCAAGGACGGCAGTCCTTACCTGGCCTTTTCCGACTACACGCAGAGTTACGCCGCCGCCGTGGTGAAATGGAACGGCAGCCGTTGGGAGGGCACGGGAGTCACCGCCATCACCACGGCCCCGACGGGGTTTTTCTTCCTGGCGTTCACGACGGGCGACATGCCGGTCATGGCCTTCGAGGACCATTCGAGGAACGGCCGCATCACGCTCATGCGCTTCCAGGAAAGCGGCTGCTGCTCCGGCTTCGCGGGCGGCGGCCTCGCGAAGCGCGGCGTCCTTCGCTAGGCGCTACTTCGCGGCCGCGCTCGCGCCCTTGCGCGACTGGGGCTTGAGCGTCGTCGCGTAAAGCTTCGCGTCGCCCAGGTAGCGGCGCGCCTCCCGCACTTGCGGATCATCCTTCAATTCGAGGGTCGTGCGCGCCCTCTCTCCCAGCGCCGCGCCCAGGAACTCGGCCTTGAGCTCGCGGCGAATGGCTTCGCGGTTCGCATCGAACTCGCGCGCGGCCTCCGCGCGCATCTCGCCCTCGAGCGCGCCGTACGCCTTGCGGAAGTCCGCGGCGGAAGCGCCCGTCGTGTCCTCGCCGCGATCGAGCCGCTCGCGCGCCCAAGCGGCGCGGACCTGGTCGAGGGCCGTGGCGGCCGGGCCGCGATAATGGCTGAAGGCCGTGTCGGCGAAGACGAAGGTGCGGAATTCCCCGAGCAGCGCGGGAGTGACCTCGAAGGCGGGCGTGACCGCCGCGCGGGCCGCGGGATCGACGAGGCGCTTCACCGCGAAGCCGAAGAACATGCCGCGGCGGAACAGCTCGAGCTCGAAGCGCGGATAGCGGCGGTCGGAGGCCTCGATGTCGGGCGTGATGCCGCCCGACTGGCGCACGACGCGGCCCGCGCTGGTCTTGAAGGTCACGGAGTCCGCCTTCGAAGCCTTCTTGCGCGCGGCGTCCTTGGCGTCGGCGGGGCCGCCGTCGGCCTCGTCCTCGTCATCCTCCGCCGCGGCGATGAGCAGGCCGCGGCGACCGTTCTCGGGGCGATTGAGGTTGCGGCCCGAGGGCGTGTAGTAAAAGGCGGTGGTGAGCTTCAGCGCGTTGTCCTTGCCGTCGATGGGAAGCACCGTCTGCACCGATCCCTTGCCGAACGTGGTCGACCCGAGCAGCACGCCCCGGTCCCAGTCCTGCACGGCGCCGGCGACGATCTCGGCGGCGGAGGCGGAGCCGCCGTTCACCAGCACCGCCAGCCGGCCCGTCCAGATGGGCGCGCGCTCGCTGCGGTATTCCTCGTTCTGCGAACGCACGCGACCGCGTGTGCTGACCACGGTGCGACCCTCGCCGAGGAAAAGTTCCGAGACTTCCACGGCCTGGTCGAGCAATCCGCCCGGATTCATGCGCAGGTCGAGCACAAGGCCCTTGGCGCCCGAGTCGCGCAGCGCCACGACCGCCTTCTCCAGGTCGGCGGCGGTGTTGCGGCTGAACTGGGTGACCCGGACGTAGCCGGTGGAGTCGTCCAGCATGCCGGCGTAGGGCACGCTCTCGATCTTGATGATCTCGCGGGTGATGGTGAAATCGAGCGGCTCGGCAACGCCCTCGCGCCCGACGCGCAGCGTCACCTTGGTGCCCGGCTTGCCGCGCAGGCGGTCCACCGCGTCGTCGACGGCGAGGCCGCGCGTCTCAAGCGTGTCGATGCGCAGGATCCGATCGCCCGCGCGCAGGCCCAGCCGCTGCGCGGGGGTTCCCGCCATCGGGGAAACCACCGTGAGCGCCCTGTCGCGAATGCCGATCTGGATCCCGAGGCCGCCGAACTCGCCGTCGGTGCTGGCCTTCAGGTCGGCGTAGTCGGAGGCCTCGAAGTAGGCCGTGTGCGGGTCGAGCACGTCGCGCATGCCGTCCACCGCCGCGTCGAGCAGCTCGCGCGAGGAGACTTCCTCCACGTAGCTCTCCTTGATCTTCGTCACGATCCGGTCGAGCCGGTCGAGGTCGGAATAGAAGCGGTCGCCGTCCGCGCGGACACGGCCGCCGAAGAAGGCGACGCCGGCGAGCACGGCGGCCCCGGCGAGCAGGAAGGCATTGGGTCTTGTCATGGGAGGGAAAGTACTTCTTCGGGGGTGAAGCTTCGCCGTTGTCGGTTGTCAGTTGTCCAGTTGCCGGGAAAACCGGTCGGGAATCTTGGGTTTCTGACAACCGACAACTGACAACTCCGAAAAGAGGCCTACAGCGGCTTTCCCAGAATCCCCAGCGCCTTCGCCAGGATCTCGGCGTGCAGTTCGTCCGCGGGGCGCGAGGCGTCGAGCACCGTGCCCTCGCCGGGCCGCGCGGAGGCGATCTCGAGGAAGCCCTCCCGAACGCGGTCGTAGAAGGCGTCGCCCTCGCGCTCGAGGCGGTCGAGGGTCTTGCCCGCAAGGCTGAGCCGCTCCGCGCGGCGGGCGGGATCGAGGTCGAGCAGGAAGACGTGCGCGGGGCGGAGGCCGGCGCACGTGACCTCCTCGAGCGCCGCGATGCGCTCAGCGGGCTGGCCGCGGCCCGCGCCCTGATAGGCCCAGGTCGACCACGTGAAGCGGTCGCAGACCACGGCCTTGCCCGCGTCGAGGGCGGGCCGGATCACCTCGTCGACGAGTTGGGCGCGGGCCGCGGCGTAGAGGCACAGCTCCGTGGCGGGAGCGATCGCGCTCTCGGGGTCGAGCAGGAGCGCGCGGATGCGATCGGAGAGCGGCGTGCCGCCGGGATCGCGCGCGCGCGCGACGGGGATTCCTTGTTCCTCAAGCGCCGCGGCGAGCCGCGAAGCCTGCGTCGACTTGCCGGAGCCGTCGATGCCTTCGAAGACGAAGAAGGGAGGAACGTTGCCCACGCCTCCCTATGCTCCCTCTCCATGGCACTTCTTGAACTTCTTTCCGCTGCCGCAGGGGCAGGGGTCGTTGCGACCCACGCTGGCGGCCGCGGGCATGCCGTGCATGGTTTGCGCGGGGCGCGGAACCACGGTGCCGGGCAGAGGGCCTCCCATCGGGCGCGCCGCCTGCGGGGCCGAGAAGGAAGGCATCGGCGTCGATCCCGCGCTGCCGCCGGCCACGGCGCCTTCCGGTTCACCGGGCGCGCTGAAGCGCATCTGCGCGCGCATGCGCGCGTCCGTCTCGCGCGCCTGGCGCATGGCCTCCTCCTGCCGCGCGAGGAAGTCGGGGTCGATGTGCAGCAGGCGCTGCACCGCCTCGAGCGCGATGCGCTCGAGCGTGGCGCCGAAGAGCGCGAAGCCCTCCTTCTTGTACTCCTGCAGCGGGTCCTTCTGCGCGTAGCCGCGGAAGCGGGTCGCGTCGCGGAGGCCGTCCATGGCGTAGAGGTTCTCGCGCCAGGCGAGGTCGATCACGCCCAGGAGGACCTGGCGTTCCACCTCGCGCATGGTCTCCGCGCCCACGGCCGCCTCGATCTGCGCGTAGCGCGCGCGGATCATGGAAGCGATCTGCTCGGCGGTCTCGGCGGCCGTCTGCGTCTGCAGCGAATCCGCGGCGATCGCATAGTCGACGCCGAACGCCCGCTTCACTTCCGCATAAAGCTTGTCGAGTTCCCACGCCTCGGGATAGTTGCCCTCCATCGCATAGGGCGCGACCACGAGGTCGGCGGCCTCGTCGAGGCGGGACTGGATCTCGTCCTGGATCTCCTCGCCCTGCAGAATGCGGCGGCGCAGGCGGTAGACCACGGTGCGCTGCTTGTTGAGCACGTCGTCGTACTCGAGCAGGTGCTTGCGCACCTCGTAGTTCTGGCCCTCGACGCGCTTCTGCGCCGTCGCGATCGCGCGGTTCACCATCGGGTGCGAGATGACCTCGTCGTCCTTCACCCCCATGCGGTCCATCCACTTCATGATGCGGTCGGGGCCGCCGAAGATGCGCATGAGGTCGTCTTCGAGCGAGAGGTAGAACAGCGACTCGCCGGGATCGCCCTGGCGGCCCGAGCGGCCGCGCAGCTGGTTGTCGATGCGACGGCTCTCGTGGCGTTCCGTGCCCAGCACGTACAGGCCGCCCAGCTCAGCCACGCCGGGCCCTAACTGGATGTCGGTTCCGCGGCCCGCCATGTTGGTGGCGATAGTCACCTTGCCCTGGAGGCCCGCCTCGGTGATCACGGTGGCCTCGCGCTCGTGCTGCTTGGCGTTCAGCACGCTGTGCGGCACGCCCTCGCGACGGAGCAGCGCGGAGAGCGCCTCCGACTTCTCGATGGACACCGTGCCGACCAGGACCGGTTGGCCCTTCGCGTGCCGTTGCTTGATGTCCTCGGCGATGGCGATGAACTTGGCCTTGGCCGTCTTGTACACCACGTCGTCGTTGTCGACGCGGACCATGGGCCGGTTGGTGGGGATGGCCGTCACGCGGAGCTTGTAGATCTGCATCAGCTCCGTCGCCTCGGTGTCCGCGGTGCCCGTCATGCCCGAGAGCTTCTTGTAGAGGCGGAAGAGGTTCTGGAAGGTGATGGTCGCGAGCGTCTGGTTCTCGCGCAGGATGGGCACGCCTTCCTTCGCCTCGATGGCCTGGTGCAGGCCGTCGGAGTAGCGGCGGCCCTCCATGAGGCGGCCCGTGAACTCGTCCACGATCACGATCTGGCGGTCGCGCACGACGTAGTCGACGTCGCGCTTGAACAGCGCGTGCGCCTTGAGCGCCTGCTGCACGTGGTGCACCCACTCGACGTTGATGTCGCCGTAGAGGTTCTCGAGGCCGAGCTCGCGCTCGCACACGTTCACGCCCTCCTCGGTGAGCGAGACGTGCTTGTCCTTCTCCTCCAGCGTGAAGTGCGTGTCGCGCTCGAGGTGGCGCACCACGCCGTCGGCCTTGCCGTACTTGTCGGTGGACTGGTCGGCCGGGCCCGAGATGATCAGCGGCGTGCGCGCCTCGTCGATGAGGATGGAGTCCACCTCGTCGACGATGGCGAAGTTCAGCTCGCGCTGCACGCAGTCGGCGATGTCGTGCGCCATGTTGTCGCGCAGGTAGTCGAAGCCGAACTCGTTGTTGGTGCCGTGCGTCACGTCGGCGCCGTACGCCTCCTTGCGCTGGGCCTCGTTCAGGCCGTGCACGATCACGCCCACGGTGAGGCCGAGGAAGCGGTACACCTTGCTCATGGTCTCGGCGTCGCGACGCGCGAGATAGTCGTTCACCGTCACGACGTGCACGCCCTTGCCCTCGAGGGCGTTGAGGTACACGGGCAGCGTGGCCACCACGGTCTTGCCTTCGCCGGTCTTCATCTCGGCGATGCGGCCCTCGTGCAGCACGATGCCGCCGATCAGCTGCACGTCGAAGGGGCGGTAGCGGAACGGGAAGCGGCTCTCGGGATGCAGGGCGCGGATCTCGGCGTAGAACGAGGCCGGGAAACGCAGCGCATGGTGGTCTTCTCCGCCGGCGAGTTTCGTCCGGGCTTCTTCGAGGGCTTCCCTCGCGCCGGGAGACAGCGTGGACAAGTCGAAGCCGAAGTCGGGATTGAGCGCGTTCAGCATGCCGAGGCGGCGGTCGGCCGCCTCGCGGCAGACGGCAAAGGCCTCGGGCAGGATATCGTCGAGGGACTTGCCTTCGGCCAGGGCCGCGCGGAATTCGGCCGTCTTGCCGGAGAGGGCCTCGTCATCCAAAGCCTCGACGGAGGCGGCCAGGGAATTGATCGCCTCGACCTTCGGCGTGATGCGACGGATGTCGCGCTCATGGGTGGTGCCGAAGATTTTGGTGAGGATCGTGTTCAGAATCATGAAATCGCCTTGAAAACGCCGCAAAACACGCGCGCGAAGGCCCTTAAGGTATTAAATGGGACAGGCGACATCCCGTAAACGGGCGTCGCTTTTTGAAACGACGCGCGCTTCGACCCTCCCCCGCTTCGGTTTAACTTTTCGAAATGTCCGCCCGGCTGCATTTCAGCAATTCGCTCGAGGCCCTCGCGGACCGGCTCATCGCCAACCTTCGCGCCACCGGATCCGACCCCTTCGAGGTCGATTCGATCGCCACGCCCGCCTCGGCCCTGCGCGACTGGCTCAAGGTGCGGATCGCCGAGAAGAACGGCATCGCGGCCAACCTCGCCTTCCCTCCCCTGGAAACGCTCCTTTGGGAAAGGCTCGCGGAACGCGACCGCCTGCGCGAGGCGCCTGATCGCCGGCCCGCGCGACTCTTGGACACGCTCGCCTTCCAGGGGCTCGTGCTCGCCCGCCTGCGCGGCAATCCTCCCGATGCGCTTCGGGAATACCTGGCCTCGCCCCATCCGGACGACGCGGCGAGGCGCCTGTGCCAGCTCGCGGGACAACTCGCCTCCCTCTTTCGCGAATACGAATACAACCGCGTGGCGGGCCATGGCTTTCCGGGATTGATCGAGAGCTGGATGCAGGGCAAGCCTTCGTTCGAGCCGCACCTGCTTCGCGGTGCGGCGGGCCGCGGCCCGAATGCGCGCTTGGGC
Source organism: Fibrobacteria bacterium (assembly GCA_036263275.1). Lineage (GTDB taxonomy): Bacteria > Fibrobacterota > Fibrobacteria > UBA11236 > UBA11236 > UBA11236. The sequence goes on from DATAHJ010000238.1 coordinate 8,052, forward strand.
GAGGTGAAGGAGCTCGAGGCTTGGCAGCTCGAGGTCTATCACGCGTTGTTCCGGCGCGACACCGGACTCCGCGACGTTTGGGGCGCGGCGACGAAGACATATCGTTATACGCTGCCGCAATACGCCGAGCTTGCCTTGGGCGACCCGCTGGTTCCCGAGGGCGTCGGGCGAACCTATCACCTGTTCGGCCTGTCGAACATCTCGCCGTTTCACCGCGACCTCATCGGCCGCCTGGCCGATGAGGGCAAGCTCGGCGACGGCGCCGCGCGTTTCGAGATCTACGCGCTGAATCCCTGCGCGGAGTTTTGGGAGGACGCGCTGACACTTCGAGAGAGACGGGCGCGCGGCCCCCGGCGGCTGGTCGCGGGCGCGATCGACGCGTCCCGCGTCGCCGCGACGCGTCCCGCCGAAGCGGAACTGGCCGAGGGCGAAATCCGCGACGAGGACGGCGAAAACGGCCTGCTTGCGCTGTTCGGAAAGCCCGGCCGTGAAACCGTCAAGCTCTGGTGCCAACTGACCGATCACGACTTCGAGGAAGATTTTCGCGAAGCCGGGGAGGGAAGCGAGGGTGGATTGTTGGCCGCCCTGCGAAGCTCCCTCCTGCATCGCGCCGGGCCGCTCGCGACGCGCGTGGCCCCCGACGCCACCCTCCGCTTCGGCGTCGCGCGATCACCGCGCGCCGAACTGGAGGCGGTGCGCGCGGAGGTGGCGGAAGTCCTGCGAAAAAATCCCGCGTTGCGCCCCGAGCAACTTGCCGTGATCCCCGCCGACCCCGCGGCCGCGCTGCCGCTGCTGCGCGCCGTGTTCGCGGGTGACGACCGCGCGCCGGGCAACGCCCCCTTGCTGCTGCCCGACGGCGGGGGGGCGGGCGAAGGCCCTTTGCTGGCGGGCTTTCGCGCGATTTTGGAAAGTGCGACGCACGACATTTCGCGCGACGATCTTGTGGACCTCCTCGGCAATCCGGCCGCGGCGCGCGCGCACGGGATCGATGTCGCGCGGCTGCCGGCGGTGGCCGACCTGCTCGAAGCCGCGGGCTTTTCGCGCGGCTGGGGCGGCGTCCAGGATGCCGATGGCGCGTCCACGCTCGCCGCCGCGCTCGGCCGCCTGGTCGCCGCGATGGCCGTGGACGCGGACGATCCGCTCGTCGCGGGCGACCTTGCGATCCCGCTTCCGGTTCCCGGCTTGGCCGCGCGCCTCGATCCCGACGAAGCGGGCGCCCTGCTCGACTGGCTGGGCGCCCTCTCCGAAGGATCGTCGCGCCTGCGCGAAGGAGGGATGCGCCCGTTCGCGGAGTGGGCACGCTTGCTGCACGACCTGCGCGCCGCGCTGCTGAAGCCGGGCCAGGACGACGCCCGTGACGATCTCGACCTGCGCCGCTTCCTGGAAGAACTGGAGACTTGGGGTTCCTGGGGCGAGGCGGAGGATGCGGACGCGACCTTGGTCGCGACGCTGTTCGCGGATCGCTTTCGCGACGCGGAGGCCCCCGGGCGCACGGCGTTCCTGCGCGGCGGAGTGCGCACCGGAAGCCTCGCCGCGCTCCGGGGCATCCCGTTCAAGCATATCTGGATCACCGGCCTGACGTCCGCGTTCCCGGCATCGGGAGATGCGATGCCGCTCGACCTTCGGACGTATCGCCGCATGCCCGGCGAGAGCGATCCCGCGGCGCGCGACCTGTACGCCCTGCTCGAGGCGGTCGCCTCGTGCATGGGATCGGTTTCGCTGTCGTGGCACCGGCGCGGCGCGGATGGCAGGGAGCGTCGGCCCTCGCGGGCGCTGACGGGCATGATGGCCTGGCTCGAGAGCGACATTCTCCCCGAAGGTTCTCCCTTCGACTTCTCCGACATCCAGCCTCCCGCCGCGCCGCGCCCGCCGCATGCGGAAGCCCCGGCCGCGGCCTTCGCCGATGAAAACACCCGGAACTCCTTCCGCAAGTTCGGCGACGTGGCCTTGTTCCTGCGCAATCCCGTCACGCATGCGACGGACGGGTTGTACAGGTCCGGGCAATGGGACGCGCTGGATGACGAAGGCGAAGAACTTTCGCAAGACCTCTTCGTCGACGCGTGGCAGGGCTCGTCGCTGCTCGACGCCTGCGTGCGGGCGGACCTGTCGCGCTCGGCCACCGCCGGGGCGACGTTCGAACGGCTGTGGGAATCGGCGCGGCGCGGCGGCAAGACGCCTCCGGAACCTTGGGGAGAAGCGGCGCGGGACGGCTTGCGCGACGCGCTATCGCTGCGCATGCAAGGGGAGGTCGCGCCGCTGCGCGCGATCATGGAGACGGAAGGCCTGCATTTCATGGGAGCCCTGCGGCTTGGACCCCAAGGCGCCGAGCGACCGGAACCTCCCGTGCTGAATCGACCCGCGTTCGATGCCGTTCCGCTCGGCTTCGACCTGCGCCTCGGCGGCGTGCTGCCATGGTTCTTCCGCGGCGAGCGAGGCTGGGCCTTGCTCATCGACGAAGGGCGCGACATGACCGCGTACCTCCTGCAACTCTGCATCGCGGCCCTGCATCCCCTGCCCTCTCCGCTCGCCGAAACCTTCGCGGGCACGGGACGACTTCTCGTCCGCATGAGAAAGGCTTCGAAGGAAGGGAGGATCGTGTCGCGTCCGCTGCCCGCGCTTGCATCGGGCGAAGCGCGGGACGTGCTGCGCGACTTGCTGGAAGGCTATTCCCGCGCCCTGCACGGAGAAGGCCGCCTCGACGACGTGCCCTTGGAAGAGATCGCGACGATCCTCGACGAGGAGGGCGGGGCGACCGACTGGGCCGAAGCCATCCTCGAGCGGCGCGCGCGCGCGGGCGAGGACGGACGCGAACGCGTGGGCCGCGCCGAGCGGCGGCGTCGCGCCGTGGATCCGCAAATACCCGCGGCCATCAACGAAACGGTGGATCGGCGCGTGAGGCCCTATCTTGCCTGGAGGGAAGCCCTCTCGGAGATTCCCGAAGGCCCGGGCGACGCGGATGGCGATGCCGGGACGAAGGAAACATCGTCATGACGGCCTCGCGGAAAAACATGCCCGATTGGCTGGCGAACATTCCCTCGCCGCAGGTGCGCGAGCTGGATCCGCGCCGGCATGCGCTGATCGAGGCTTCCGCCGGCACGGGCAAGACCTACGCCATCGAGCGCCTCGTGCTGCGCCTGCTCATGGAGAATCCGGCCTGGAAGCCGGAGGAAATCCTGGTCCTCTCCTTCACCGAAAAGACGGTGGCCGAGCTGCGCGCGCGCATCCGCGACCTCCTGCGCGCGCAGGTGGACGGTTCCGATCCCAAGAAACGCGTCGAAGGGTGGAGCGCCGACGACCTCACGCGCATCCGCGAGGCGTGGCTGCACGCCGATGACCTGTCGGTGCACACGCTGCACGCGTTTTGCCAGTCGGCCGTGCGCCGCGATCCCGTCGCCAACGACGCGCTCATCCGCACGGAGCTGACCGACGACCGGATCGTGGCGGACCGCGCGCTCGACAGGCTCCTGCGCGAGGCGTGGCCCGCGGATCTTGCACGGCTCGCCCGCCTTGCGGACGCCCTGGGCATCGGCGCAAGCGACGGATGGAGGAAGAAGATCGTCCGCCTCGCGCTCGCCTGGCAACCGTGGCGCTTCGACACGATTGAACCCGCCCGAGACCCCGGCACGCTCGACGCCGTGGAAGCGGAGGCCGCCCGGGCGGCGCGCGCGCTGCAGGCGGCCATCGTCGCGGTCGAACAAAGCGCATACCCAATCACCGCGCACCGCCGGTCCTTCGCCTTCACGGCGACGGGCCGCGCACGCAAGGATCCCGAGGCCGCGCGCGGCAAGGACCCGTGGGAGAAGGTGTTCCGCTTCACGGAGGAAAGGCCCGCCGATCCCGACCACCCCGCGTGGCACGTGGATATCGTATCGGCATTCTTTGCAGGGTTCCGAGGCAACACCCGCGTCATCAGCCAGGGGTGGCATTCGGAACTGCCCGAGGGGGCGCGCGGCCTTCAGGAATGGGTTCGGTTGGCGGAAGCCTGCCAGGCGGCGCGTGACGCCGGCGTGGCGCGGGCGGAGGCGTTGCGCCTGCAGCGCCTTGGACTGGTCTCCGAAGCGGCGCAGGAATTGCGCGCCGCGCTCGACGCGGAGAAGCTGCGCAGCGGCCGCATCAGCTACGAGGACATGCCGCGACGGCTGGCCGAGGCGCTCCGGCGCAACCCCGGCCTGGCGGCGCGCCTGCGTTCGCGCTACAAGGCCTGCATCGTCGATGAGTTCCAGGATACCGACCCGTTGCAATGGGAGATCCTCGAGAGGTTGTGCCTGCAGCCGGAAAACGGACATCCCGGCGCCGGCGAAGAAAACCCCCTGCATCGTTCCACCCTTCCCGAGTTGCCCCTTTTTCTCGTCGGGGATCCCAAGCAGGCGATTTACGCGTTCCGTGGCGGAGACCTCCGCACCTACATGCGGGCGCGGGAACGCTTCCTCGCGCTTGCGACGCAGGGGCGGGCGCAGGGAATCGGGCTGGATGCCAATTATCGCTCGCGGCCCGGGCTGGTGGAGGCGCTGAATGCGGTGTTCGCCCATGAGGAGTGGTTCGGCCCGCCGCCTGTGATGTCGCGCGATCCCTCCTGGCAGCTTTCGTCCGTGACCGACGGTATCGCGTTCACCCGCGTGCAAGCGGGCCGGAAGGACGGGGGCGACGCAGGGCCCGCGATCCTCCTGCGCGACCTCTCGGAAACCTTCGTCGACGGCGCGGGCAAGCAAGTGTTCCCGAAGAAAACGACGCTCGAGGCGACGGTGCGGTCTTGGATCGTCGCCCGCATCGGCGAAGCGCTCCAGGAAAAAGACGGCGCGCAGCCCGGAGATTTCGCCGTGCTCGCGCGCGGCAACGCCGAGGCCGAGGCCATCGCCCGGCTGCTGCGTCGCCGCGGGATCCCCTGTCGCATCCGGCGCAAGCAAGGACCCTTTCACGGGCCCGCGGCGGACGCGTTGCGCCTTCTGCTCGAATGGATCGACGCCGCGGGCGATCCCGACACGCAGGCGCGCATCCTGCTGCTGCCGTTCGCACGGCGGGACGAAGGCGACGCCCCGCGGGGGCGCCCCCTCCGCTGCCCCCCGCTGATCTCGCGCTGGGCCTCGCTGGCGCGCGCGGGACGCTGGCCGGAATTCCTCCTCGCCGTGCTGCACGACGGCGGCTTCCGTGAGCGCCTGGCTGAATCGTCCGAAGCCGATGCCGCGCGCTTCGACCGGCTGGTGGAGATCCTCGCGGAGGCGGGATCCGCGCCGGGCACCACCACGCGCGCCCTGTGCGAACGCTTCGACGCGCTGCGCGGCGGCGAGGAAGATGCCGGCGGAGAGGAGGAAGAAGCCGATGGCGAAGCGGGCTCGAAGGAAGGCTTCGTGACCGTGATGACCTTGCACTTGAGCAAGGGATTGGAGTTCCGTCACGTTTTCATCGCCGCCACCGGCGGCGGAAGCCGGCGCGACTTCCTCGTGCTGCGCGACCCGGCCGCGCCGGGATTCCGCATCGTGCTCGACAAGGACGACGAGGCGGGCGGCGAGCAGGCCGCGCGCGAGGCGGACGAGGAGGACAGGCGGCTCTTCTATGTGGCCTTCACGCGGGCCCGCGAAACGCTGCATGTTCCGCTGCTTCCCGAGAAGCTCGCGCGGGGATCATCGGGCCCGCTGGGCGGATTCGCGGCGACGGCGCTGCGCGCGCTCGCCGCCGACGCGACAAATCGCTCGATCCGATTCGATGATGCGGAAGTCCGCGAGGCGCCGGGCCCCGCCACCGCGCGCAAAAACGGATCGGGGCGGACGGATGCGCCGGACAGCGAAGACCTTCTGGTCGCGACCCGGTCGGCCTTCGAGCGGCGACGCCGCGTCACGTCCTACTCGCGCCTCGCCCGTCACGCCGAAGCCGGAGCCCCGCAGGAAACGCCGGCCGATCCGCTGCTGGAAGAAGACGGCACCCGCGCGCTGCGCGAGGAACCTGCGCCGGAGGCGGTCGAAGAAGCGGCGGAAGTCGTCACGCAGGACTCGGCCGCCGGCATCAGCGCCACGGAGCTTCCGCCGGGGGCCGCGGCGGGCACGGCGCTGCATGCCCTGCTGGAGCATACCGAATTCGCCTCCACGCTCGAAGCCGACGACGCCGATTCCTGGCTCGCGTCGCCGGGAACGCGCGAACGCATGGAGGAGGCGCTCCGGCGCGAAGGGGTCGATCCCGCGCACGCGCCCGCCGCCGCGCGCGCCATCTGGAACGCCCTTCGCTCTCCCCTGCCCGTTCCGGAAAGCGGCGACACCGTGTCGACCGAAACCTTCCGACTGGCTGAACTTCCCCCGAAGGACTTGCGTCACGAGGTGGAATTCCTGTTGCCGTTCGCCTCCGCCGCGAGGGCGGACGGCGCGCTGCCCGAAGGTTTCGCGTGGCGTGACGGCGAAGGGGGCACATTCCTCTGGGGTTTCATCGACCTCGTCTTCCGTCGCGACGGACGCTATTACCTGCTCGACTGGAAATCGAACCTGCTCCCCGCCTACGATGACGCTTCCGTGCGAACGAGCATGGAACAGCACCGCTATGACCTGCAATGGAAATTGTATTCCGTCGCGCTTGACCGCTGGCTCGACGCGCGCCTTCCCGGCTACGATCCGGCGGAGCACTTCGGCGGGGTCTGCTACCTGTATCTCCGGGGCGCGACGCCGGATCGCTTCAGCGGCTTCGCCTACCGCCCCGTCCCCCGTGAACTTCGGGACGACTATCCGCGCGAGATCTCCGCGCTGCTCGGTGGCCCGGCGGAGGCCTCCCCATGACCGACGCGCTTCTCGACACGCTCCGGAAGGACGAGCGGCTCGACGCCGCCGGCGCGCGCCTTGTCGCGTGGCTGCGTGACCAGGCCAAGGTCGCGGACCCGGAAAACCGCGAGGCGTTCATCCTGGTCGCGGCGGCGCTTTGCCGCGCCTGCACGGAAGGGGCCTTGTGCCTGCCCTTGGACCAGGGAGGCTTGGGGGAGGCGCTTCGGGGGCTCCTGGCTGCCTCGCAAGTCTTCGATGAAGACGGGATCGCCGCGCGCTTCCTGAAGGCTGCCGATGACGGGGCTTTCAACGCCGTGCTCGGGAGCGCGGACAAGCCCCGCCCGCTTGTGCGCGCGCATGGAAACCTGTACCTGCACCGCTTCTGGCACGCGGAGCGCATCCTCGCGACCGAACTCTCCGCGCGCGCGCGCGCGACCCATCGGCTCTCCGAAGCTGCAGTCGACGCGATCCTGCGCGAGACCCTCGACGACGATCCGCTGCGCGCGTCCGACGGGAGCGCGTTGACGCTCGCGCCGCAGCAGCGCGCCGCGCTGGTCGCGTCGCTCCGCGAACCCGTGTTCGTGCTTTCCGGCGGGCCGGGAACGGGCAAGACCACCTGGACCGCGGCATGGCTGCGCGCGTTGATGCGCCTGCCCGGCGTCACGCCGGAGCGCGTGCGGCTGTGCGCGCCCACGGGCCGCGCGGCGCGGCGCCTCGCGGAGTCGCTGCGCGAACGGCTCGAGGGCTTGCGGAATAATGCGGCCGACGAAGCGGCGCGCACGGTCCCCGTGACCACCTTGCATGGCCTGCTCGGCTATCGCGCCTTCGAGGGAACCTTCGCGCGCGGTCCCGGAGATCCGATCGACGCGGACTGGATCCTGCTCGACGAAGCTTCCATGACGGACGTGTTCCTCCTCGCCGCGCTGCTCCGCGCCATGCGGCCGGGCGCGCGCCTCGTGCTCGCGGGAGATCCCGACCAGCTTCCGCCGGTGGAGGCGGGATCCGTGCTCGCCGAATTGTTGCCCGACGGAGAGTCTGAAAATCCCGTTCCTTCCGTGACGCTCGACACGGGCCACCGCTCGAAGCGGGAGGTCGCGGCCTTGGCCGCCGCCGTGCGCGCGGGCGACGCCGAGGCCGTGCTCGCCGCGCTCGGAAGCCCTCCATCCGAGGGCGCGGTCTTCGATCCCGCAAGGCCGCTCGCGCGCATCGGGCGCCCGGAAGGAAAGTCTCCCCTCCCGGCCCTGATGCGCGCCTATGCCGCGGCGACCTTCGGCTCGCGCCGCCGCGACTACGACGCGCTGCTGGAAAGGTTCCGGCGCGTGTCGCGCGCGGAGGAAGGCGAAGTCCTCGGCCTCTTGTGGAAGCGCGCGGGCGGCGCGCGCGTGCTCGCGCCCTTGCGCCGGGGCCCCGTGAGCGCCGAGGCCGCCAACCGCGAACTGCGCGCCCTGCTCGAGCCCTCCTGGAGGCATGACCGGGACACCCGGGGCACCGGATTCCACGGCGCGCCCATCCTCGTGACGCGCAATGACGACCGCGTCGGGCTGTCCAACGGCGATGTCGGGCTTTGGCTCGAGACCGGCGACGGCGCCGCGGTCTTCTTCCCCGACGCGACGTCCCCGGGAGGATGGCTGCGCATTCCCGCCGCGCTCCTGCCGCCGCACGAGCTCGGCTTCGCTTCCACCGTCCACAAAAGCCAGGGCTCGGAGTACGACAGCGTGCTCATCCTGCTGCCGGAGGCGGGAAACGCCCTGCTCGCGCGCGAGACGCTGTACACGGCGATCACGCGCGCGAGGCGCGAAGCGCGGATCTTCGGAGGGGAAGACGCGATTCGCGAGGCGATGGGACGAAAGCTGCGGCGGCCCGGAGGCCTGCGCGCGGCCTTGGCCGACGCGTCGCGAACAAAGCCGGCCGAAGGCTAGGGATAGAACCGGACGCCGACGCCGAAGTCCACGCGGGAGAGCGACAGCGGGCGCGTGTGGGTCTTGATGGCGTTGTAGCGAAAGTCGTCCAGCTCGCCGTAGAAGGCCCTCGCCCCGAAGCCGATGGCGAAACGCGGAACGACCAGCACGTCGGCCGAACCGGCGGCATGAAAGCCGAGGGCCGATCCCTCCAGCACGCCCGGAAAGGCGCCCTTCTCGGCCTCGTTGCGATAGAAGAAGATACCCGCGCCCGCGTTGCCCACCAGCCGCAGTTTCTCGCCGACGGGCTGCATCACATAAATTCCCGGCGCGGTATAGAAGATGCGGTACTTGTCGCGCGCGCTGCCTTGCGACTTGTCGACGAAGGTCACGTTCGAATCGGAAGCCGAGGCGAAAAACTGCGTGTGCAAGAGGCCAAGGCCCCAGTGCTTCCACGGAGACACCGATATGTCGAGGCCATACACTCCCCCAACGCGCGCCTGCTCCAGGTATTTGCGCTCGGCGGAGGACGATGCCGAATTGTCCCAAAGGCGCACGCCCCAGCCCGCATCAGCGGACCAGCGTGAAGGGGAAGCGTCCGCGGCAAGCGCGCCCGTTACGGCGGCAAGGAGAAGCGAGACGACCCTAAACGTGCAGGAAATGCCTTCCAGTTTGTCCCTTCGGCGAAGCGATTGACTGTTTGTCAATCTACGCCGAAATGACAAAAAAGCAAGGGATAGCTCAGGAATTCCGGTCGCGGTATGACTCGTAGCCGAAGCGCCGAACCACCTTGAGCTCCCCTTCCTTCGTCCAGATGCAGAGCGACGGAAGCTGCACGCCGTTGAAGGTGGTGTTCTTCACGATGGTGTAGTGGATCATGTCCTCGAACACGATCCGGTCGCCGACCTTGAGCGGCGCGGCGAAGCTGTAGTCGCCGATCACGTCGCCGGCGAGGCAGGTGTTGCCGCCAAGGCGATACGTGTGCGGCAGCTTGCCCGGAAGATCCGCGCCGCGCACCGCGGGACGGTAGGGCATTTCCAGGGTGTCCGGCATGTGCGCCGTGGCGCTCACGTCGAGGATCGCGATGTCCGCGCCGTTCCTCACGATGTCGAGCACCGAGCCGACCAAGGGACCCGTCTGCCAGCCCACCGCCTCGCCGGGCTCGATGTAGACCTCGACGCCCCACTTCTCGCGGAACGCCTTCACCACGCGGATCAGGCGATCCACGTCGTAGTCGGCGCGGGTGATGTGATGGCCGCCGCCGAAGTTGATCCACTTCATGCGCGGGATGAACTCGCCGTACAGGTTCTCGAAGGACGCCACGACGCGCTCCAGCGTATCGCTGTTGTTCCCGCAATGCGCATGGAAGTGCAGGCCCGTGATGCCGTCCAACTCCTCCGGCTTGAACTCGGAGCGCAGGACGCCGAGGCGGGAACCCGTGTAGCAGGGATCGTACAGCGGCGTTTCGATCTCGCTGTGCCCCGGGTTCACGCGAATGCCGCACTCCACGGCACGGCCCGAGGACTTGACCTGCCCGCGAAAGCGTTTCCATTGCGAAAAAGAATTGAACACGAGGTGATCCGCCACGCCCAGGATTTCCGGAAACTCCTCGTCCGTGTAGGCCACCGAGTACACGTGCGTCTCGCGGCCGAACTCCTCGCTCGCCAATTTCGCCTCGTGGAGCGAGCTGGCCGTGGCGCCGTGCAGCACCTCGCGCACCCACGGGAACGCGCTCCAGAAGGCGAAGCCCTTGAGAGCGAGGATGATCTTCGCGCCCGATTCCCTTTGAACACGGTCGAGCGTCGCGAGGTTGCGGCGCAGGAGCGCCTCCTCGAGGACGTAGGAAGGCGAAGGAACGCGGGAAACGTCGAGAGGAATCACCCCTGCCACGTCTCCTCCACCCACGGAAGGCCGTACTTGTTCAAGGCGTCCATGAAGGGATCCGGGTCCAGCTGCTCCATGTTCCACACGCCGGGCTGCTTCCACTTGCCCTGCACCATCATCATCCCGCCGATCATGGCGGGAACGCCCGTGGTGTACGAGATCGCCTGCGACTCCACCTCGGCGTAGCACGCCTCATGGTCGCACACGTTTTAGGTGTAGGTCTTGAGCGGCTTGCCGTCCTTGTCGAGGCCCTCGATGAGGCAGCCGATGTTGGTCTTGCCCTTGGTGCGCGGGCCCAGCGAGGCGGGATCGGGCAGCAGGGCCTTGAGGAACTGCAGCGGCACGATCTCCTTGCCCTCGAACGTGATGGGCTTGATGGAAGTCATGCCCACATTCTCCAGCACGCGCAGATGGGTGAGGTATTTCTCGGAGAAGGTCATCCAGAAGCGGATGCGCTTGAGGCCCTTGAGGTTCTGCGCGAGGGATTCGAGCTCCTCATGATACATGAGGTACATCTCCTTGGGCCCGATCTCGGGGAAGTCCCAGGTTTTGTGAACGGACAGGGGCTCGGTTTCCTTCCACTCGCCTTTTTCCCAGAACCGGCCCTTGGCCGTGATCTCGCGGATGTTGATCTCGGGATTGAAGTTGGTGGCGAAGGGATACCCGTGGTCGCCCGCGTTCGCATCCATGATGTCGACGGTGTGGATCTCGTCGAAGCGGTGCTTCTGCGCGTGGGCGCAAAAGACGTTGGTCACGCCGGGATCGAAACCCGAGCCCAGCAGCGCCATCAGGCCCTTCTCCTTGAAGCGCTCCTGATAGGCCCATTGCCAGCTGTACTCGAACTTCGCCGTGTCGGGCGGCTCGTAGTTGGCGGTGTCGAGGTAATCCACTCCGGCCTCGAGGCAGGCGTCCATGATGGACAGATCCTGGTAGGGCAGCGCGATGTTCATCACGAGGTCGGGCTGGACCT